>JBGVOA010000304.1:0-1969 GCA_045126095.1 Christensenellales bacterium
CATTTCCTCCAGCGAGCCGAATTTGCAGAATATCCCCGTGCGCACCCAGGAGGGCCGCGAGATCCGCCAGGCCTTCCTGCCCCAGCCCGGCTGGGTGCTGCTGGATGCGGACTACAGCCAGATCGAGCTGCGGCTGATGGCCCATTTCTCCGGCGACGACGCAATGCTGGACGCCTTCCGCACCGGCCAGGACGTGCACGCCCGCACCGCCAGCGAGATCTTCGAGGTGCCGCTGAGTGAGGTGGACGGCACGCTCCGCTCCCGGGCCAAGGCAGTCAACTTCGGCCTGATCTACGGCATCAGCGCCTTTGGCCTTTCCCGCAACACCGGCGTCAGCCAGCAGGAGGCGAAGACCTTCATCAGCCGCTATTTTGCCAAATACACCGGCGTGAAGCGCTTCATGGATACCGCCGCTGCGGATGGCGCGGAGAACGGCTATGCACTGACCCTCATGGGTCGCCGCCGCTACCTGCCGGAATTGCAGTCCGCCAACGCCATGGTGCGCGAGTTCGGCAAGCGCGCCGCCATGAACACCCCCGTGCAGGGTACGGCTGCGGACATCATCAAGCTGGCGATGGTGCGCGTGCACGAGGCGCTCAGGCGCGAGGGCCTCAAGAGCCGCCTGATCCTGCAGGTGCACGACGAGCTGCTGCTGGAATGTCCGCCGGAGGAGGCTGCCCAGGCCGCCCGCATCCTGCAAGAGGCCATGGAGAGCGTCATCACGCTGTCTGTGCCGCTCTCTGCCGAGGTGCACCAGGGCGATAACTGGGCCGAAGCGAAGTAAACCCGCCACTTTCTGCTTGTGCTTTGCGCAAAGCTGTGTTATAATGGCCTTTAAGCCCGTTGTGGGCGAAATCTACCATTCGGAGGAATACACCATGAGCGTCATCACCACCCTTGAACTCAAGGAGCGCCTTGCAGAGCTGCAGGGCGAGACCGTCACATTGCACGGCTGGATCCGCAACCACCGCAAGCAGAAGAATATGGGCTTTATCGACTTCTTTGACGGTGCGTGCTTCAAGAATCCGCAGGTGGTGTACGATAATAATATCGAAGGCTTCGAGGATATCCAGGCCCTGCGCGTGGGCAGCGCCATCACCGTGACCGGCAAGGTGGTGCCCTCCTACAAGGACCCCACCACCCCCGAGGTGCAGGCGACCGCCATCGTGCTGGAGGGCGACTGCCCCGAGGATTACCCCCTGCAGCCCAAGCGCCACTCCATCGAGTTCCTGCGCGAGATCGCCTACCTGCGTCCCCGTACCCGCCTGTTCCAGGCCGTGTTCCGCGTGCGCAGCGTGGCCTCGATGGCCATCCACACCTACTTCCAGGAGCGCGGCTATGTGTATGTCCACACGCCCCTGATCACCGGCAACGACGCCGAGGGCGCGGGCAACACCTTTACCGTGACCACCCTTGACCCCAAGGACGCGGGCAAGTGGGATCAGGACTTCTTCGGCAAGCAGGCCTCCCTGGCCGTCACCGGTCAGCTGGAGGGCGAAACCTTCGCCATGGCCTTCTCGAAGATCTACACCTTCGGCCCCACCTTCCGCGCGGAGAACAGCAACACCAAGACCCACGCGGCCGAGTTCTGGATGATCGAGCCAGAAATCGCCTTCTGCGACCTGGATCAGCTGATGGACGTCGAGGAAGACTTCCTGAAGTACCTGGTCAAGACCGTGCTGGAGAAGTGCCCGGACGAGCTGGCCTTCCTGGACACCTTCGCCGCTGGCGGCAAGGGCAAGTCCGGCCTGGTGGAGAAGCTGGAAGCGCTGGCCGACGCCAAGTGCGCCCGCATCACCCACGACGAGGCCATCACCATCCTCAAAGCCGCGAACCGCGACTGGCAGTTCAAGCCTGAGTATGGCCAGGATACCGCCAAGGAGCATGAGAAGTACCTCACCGAGGAATACTTCCATGGCCCGGTGTTCGTCTACAACTGGCCCCGCGACATCAAGGCCTTCTACATGTA
>JBGVOA010000305.1:0-4185 GCA_045126095.1 Christensenellales bacterium
CGTCGGCATGGGCGGCGCGGGCTTCCCGACCAGCGTCAAGCTTACGCCTGCTCAGGGCAAGAAGATCGAGATCCTGGTCATCAACGGCGCTGAGTGCGAGCCCTACCTGACGGCGGATCACCGCCTGATGCTGGAGCATGCCGCGCAGATCGTCGACGGCGTCCGCCTGATGATGCTGGCCCTGGATGTGAAGAAGGCCATCATCGGCGTGGAGGACAACAAGCCCGACGCCATCGAGGCCCTGCAGGCTGCCGCGGCTGGCGTGGAAGGCCTGAGCGTCCACGCGCTGCCGGTTCAGTATCCCCAGGGCGGCGAGAAGCAGCTGGTTTACGCTGTCACCCGCCGCAAGGTGCCCACCGGCGGTCTGCCCGGCAACGTGGGCTGCGTGGTGTGCAATGTGGGCACGGTGTACGCCGTGCAGCAGGCCATCCGCGAGGGCAAGCCCCTCATTCAGCGCGTGACCACCATGGGCGGCCTGGTCAACAACCCCGGCAACTTCATGGTGCGCATCGGCACTCCGGCCTCTGCGGTGATCGAGGCCTGCGGCGGCCTGAAGAGCGACGCGCGGATGCTCGTCAACGGCGGCCCCATGATGGGTGCAGCCATGTATTCTGCGGACGTGCCCGTCACCAAGACCACCAGCGGCATCCTTGCGCTGGGCCAGGAGGCCATCGACCCCGAGGAAAACCCCTGCATCAACTGCGGCCGCTGCGTCAAGACCTGCCCCATGCAGCTGGTGCCCACCAAGCTCGACCTGCTGGTGCGCAACGGCGATTTTGCCCAGGCGGAGAAGTCCGGCGTGATGAACTGCATGGAGTGCGGCGCCTGCACCTATGTCTGCCCCGCTAAGCGCCTGCTGACCCAGTCCTGCCGCCACGGCAAGCGCGTGATCAACATGCGCCGCAAGCAGGAGGCCGCCAAGAAGGCTGCCGAAGAAGCACAACAGTAAGAAAGGGGAGCACTTTTCCACATGCAGAACAACTTTGCAGTGACCTCCTCTCCGCATCTGCGTGCGAAGGATACCACGCAGCGGATCATGCAGGAGGTTTGCCTGGCGCTGGCTCCGGCCGGCATTGCGGGCGTGTTACTCTTTGGTACCAGCGCGGCGATCCTCATCGCCATCTGCGTGGCGACCTGCGTCATTTCCGAGTTCCTGTGGCAGAAGGCAATGAAGCAGAAGACGACCATCTCCGACTGGAGCGCGGTCGTCACCGGCCTGCTGCTGGCGTATAATCTGCCTGCAAACGCCCCCTGGTGGATGGCCGTGATCGGCGGCGTGATCGCCATCGTGCTGGTCAAGCAGCTCTTCGGCGGTATCGGCAGCAACTTCATGAACCCTGCGCTGACGGCCCGCGTGGTGCTGTTCATCAGCTGGTCCACGCTGATGTCCGCCACCTCTCCTGCGCCCCTGCTTTCCGGCATCGACGTGGTGAGCGGCGCGACCCCCCTGGCGACGCTGAATGAGGGTACCACCGGCACGCTGAAGCTGGCGAACCTGCTCTTTGGCACCCACGGCGGCATGCTGGGCGAGACCTGCGCGCTGGCGCTGATCATCGGCGGCGTGTACCTGATGGTCCGCAAGATCGCCGACTGGCGCATCCCGGTGACCTTCATCGGCACCGTGTTCCTGTGCTACCTGATCAAGGACGGCGCGGAGCTGGCCCTGTTCCATGTGCTCTCCGGCGGCCTGCTGCTGGGCGCGTTCTTCATGGCGACGGACTATGCCACCAGTCCCATCACGGGTCTGGGCCGCGTGATCTTCGGCGTCGGCTGTGGCCTGCTCCTGTTTGTCATCCGCGCATTTGCGAACTATCCCGAAGGCTGCTCCTTCGCCATCCTGTTCATGAACGTTGCAACGCCTATGATCGACCGCTTTACGATGCCGCGTCCTTTCGGGGAGGTGAAGAAGCATGGCTAAGAACAGCAAGCCGACTTTCCTGAGCGTATTCCTCAACGGCCTGATCTGGGAGAATCCCACCTTCACGCTGATGCTGGGCATGTGTCCCACGCTGGCCATCACCATCGCGGGCTCCAACGGCCTGGGCATGGGCCTGGCCACCACGGCCGTGCTGGTCTGCTCCAACCTGCTCATCAGCATCCTGCGCAACGTGATCCCGGAGAAGGTGCGCATTCCCGCCTTCATCGTGGTCATCGCGTCCTTTGTTACCGTGATTGACCTGATGCTCAAGGCCTACATCCCCGCGCTGTCCGCCAGCCTGGGCATGTACATCCCGCTGATCGTGGTGAACTGCATCATCTTTGCCCGCGCGGAATCCTTCGCGTTCAAGAACCCGCCGGTGCTGTCCATTGCGGACGGCCTGGGCATGGGTCTGGGCTTCACCTTCGCCATCACGCTGCTTTCCTGCATCCGTGAGGTGATCGGCACCGGCAAGCTCTTCGGCACCATGATCATGCCCGCGTCCTACCAGCCCATGGCGATCATGACGCAGGTTCCCGGCGGCTTTGTGACCCTGGGCATCCTGCTGATCCTCGTCAACGCCCTGCGCACCATTTCTCAGAAGAAGTCTGCCGGAAAGGAGGCCCAGGCATGAATACCTACATTACCATCCTGATTGGCTCCCTGCTGGTGAACAACTTCGTCATGAATAAGTTCCTGGGCATCTGCCCCTTCCTGGGCGTGTCCAAGAAGTTTGACACCGCCCTGGGCATGGGCATGGCGGTCACCTTTGTCATGACTGCGGCCTCCTTCGTCACCTGGCTGGTCAACACCTACCTGCTGCTGCCCTTTGACCTGGCCTACATGCAGACCATCGCCTACATCCTGGTCATCGCCGTGCTGGTGCAGATCGTTGAGATGGCGCTGAAGAAGCTCTCTCCCTCCCTGTACAATGCCCTGGGCGTGTATCTGCCCCTGATCACCACCAACTGCGCGGTGCTGGGCGTGGCCATCCTCAATACGGACAACAAGTACAACCTGCTGGAGAGCACCTTCAACGGCTGCTGCGCGGCGCTGGGCTTCACGCTGGCGATGGTGCTGTTTGCCTGCATCCGCGAGAAGCTCTCCCTGGCCAAGATGCCCAAGTGGATGGACGGCTTCCCCGGCGCGCTGATCACCGCCGGCCTGATGGCCATCGCCTTCCAGGGCTTCGGCGGCCTGATCTGACGAAAGGAGCAACAAAGGTATGGAAATTCTGTATGCTGCTCTGATCCTGGGCGCGATGGGCCTGGTTTTCGGCATCGTGCTGACCTTCGCCTCCAAGATTTTCGCCGTGCCCGCCAACCCCACCCGCGATGCAATCCGCGAGGTGCTGCCCAGCGCCAACTGCGGCGCTTGCGGCTATCCCGGCTGTGACGGCTGTGCGGACGCCATTGCCTGCGGCAAGGCTCCTGTGAATGCCTGCCCCGTCGGCGGTGCTGAGGTCGGCGCGAAGGTCGCTGCCATCATGGGCGTTGAGGCCGCTTCCGGCGCGGACCGCAAGGTTGCCCGCGTCATCTGCCAGGGCGACTGCGAGGCCGCCAAGGTCAAGTTTGTCTACACCGGCATCCAGGACTGTATGGCTGCTGCCACCGTCGCTGACGGCTTCAAGGCCTGCCAGTTCGCCTGCCTGGGCCTGGGCACCTGCGTCAAGGCCTGCCAGTTTGACGCCATCCACATCGATCCCGAAAAGCAGATCGCTGTGGTGGACGAGAGCAAGTGCACCTCCTGCGGCAAGTGCGTCGAGGCCTGCCCCAAGGGCGTGATTGAGCTGCAGTACGCCAGCGCTCCCGTGGCCCTGCTCTGCCATAACACCGGCATGGGCAAGAAGGTCATGGACGTCTGCAAGAACGGCTGTATCGGCTGCCAGAAGTGCGCCAAGAGCTGCAAGTTCGGCGCGATCACCATGGAAAACAACCTGCCCGTGATTGACCGCGAGAAGTGCCGCGGCTGCCAGGTCTGCGCCGAGGTCTGCCCGACCCACGCCATCAAGGCCCTGCAGCCCCGCCGCGTCGCTGAGATCGACGATAGCACCTGCATCGGCTGCACCATCTGCGCCCGCAACTGCCAGTTTGGTGCGATCGAAGGCACGCTCAAGCAGCCTCACAAGGTCAATGCGGCCTGCACCGGCTGCGGCGCCTGCGCCGAGAAGTGCCCCAAGAAGTGCATCACCCTGAAGGATGCGACTGCGCCCCGCGACCCCAAGGCTGCGGTGGAAGCGTCCGCCAAGCCCGCTGTGCCTGCGAAGG
>JBGVOA010000306.1:0-4350 GCA_045126095.1 Christensenellales bacterium
CCTCACCGAGGAGCAGCTGCTCCTGGAGGCCAACAAGTGGGAGATCCGCCACGGCGGCATTTCCGGCCGCACGGCGCAGCAGTTTATCAATTACGTTTCAGGCCTGAAAAAGTAAGGCAGCCGGCAACACACCGACGGCCACCGCATCCATAGGGGCGGCTATCAGCCGCCCGCTTCCACGCACACACATACTCACCAAGGAGGGGCACCCCCGATGGTCACACTCGATAAAGTTTACCACGCAAAGTTCATCCTCAAGCCCGTCGCCCGCAAGACGGACATGATCGAAGCGCCCAAGCTCTCCAGCGACTTCACCATGTACCTCAAAACGGAGAACCTGCAGCTCACCGGCTCCTTCAAACTGCGCGGCGCGTACTACAAGATCAGCCAGCTGACCGAAGAGCAGCGCGCAGCGGGCATCGTTGCCTGCTCGGCGGGCAACCATGCCCAGGGCGTGGCGCTGGCTGCAACCCGCATGGGCGCAAAGTCCATCGTCTGCATGCCCGAGGGCGCGCCGATTTCGAAGGTCGAGGCCACCAAAGCCCTGGGCGCGGAGGTGAAGCTGGTCAAGGGCGCCTATGACGACGCCTACGCCTACGCCTGCAAGCTCCGCGACGAAACCGGCATGACCTTCATCCACCCCTTCGATGACGACGAGGTGATTGCAGGCCAGGGCACCATCGGCCTCGAAATCCTCAGCCAGCTGGAGGACGTGGATATCGTGCTGTGCCCCGTGGGCGGCGGCGGACTGATCTCCGGCGTGGCCTTCGCCATCAAGAGCCTGAATCCCAACGTACGCGTCTACGGCGTGCAGGCGGAGAACGCCGCTTCCATGGCCAAGTCCATCGAGGCCGGCGAGCAGCTGACCCTCCCCACCGTCAAAACCTTCGCGGACGGCATTGCCGTCAAGCACCCCGGTGACACCACCTTCCGGATGATTCAGCAGTATGTGGACGGCGTGGTGACCGTGTCCGAGGACGAAATCGCCGCGGCCATCCTGGCGCTGATGGAGAAGCAGAAGGTCGTGGCCGAGGGCGCAGGCGCGGTGAGCGTGGCGGCCGCCATGTTCCGCAAGGTGCCTGATATGGCCGGCAAGAAGGTGTGCTGCATCGTTTCCGGCGGCAACATCGACGTGAACATCCTCTCCCGCGTCATCACCCGCGGGCTCTTGACCACGGGGGGCAAAGCCATGCTGACCATCGCCCTGGAGGACAAGCCCGGTCAGCTGGTGGGCGTGGCATCCATCATCAGCGAATGCGGCGCGAATGTGGTCGGCGTAACCCACGAGCGCTCCGACGCGAACATGCCCGTGGCATCCTGCTTCCTCAAGGTCTCCATGGAAACCCGCGACTTCGGGCAGATCAATGAGATCCGCCAGAAGCTGACTGAGGCCGGTTTCCGCATCGTCAACTGACAACCTCACAACCGGTGAAGCGCGCTGCTTCGCCGGTTTTTCTTTTTTGTCCCGTACTGCCAGTTGATAAATCCCCCTCACTTTTATATTACCAGTGTGTTGTGCGCCGCCCCGCGCCTGTGCTACAATACAGAGGCCAGAAAGGAATGGAGGTATGCTCATGAAGATCCGGATCGCCGAAAACGTGAAATCCCTGCGCAAGCAGCACGGCTTCACCCAGGAGCAGCTTGCCGAGGCGCTGGGCGTGACCGTCGGTGCGGTGTACAAATGGGAATCCGGCCAGTCGCTGCCGGAGGTGAAGCTGCTGGTGGAGATGGCGGACCTCTTCGAGGTATCGGTGGATACGCTGCTGGGCTACGACCGGCAGGCAGAAAACGCAGAGCGCCGCATCCAGCAGATCGAGCAGCACCTCGCCCGGCGCGAATTCAGCGAAGCCATCGCGGAAGCCGAAAAGGCGCTGAAGAAATACCCCCAGCATTTCGGCGTCGTTACCACCGCTGCAATCACCTATATGCTCGCCAATACCGAGAATAACGACCGTGAAGCGATGGAGCGCTCCATCCTCCTGTTTCAGCGCGCCATTCCCCTGCTCTACCAGTGCACGGACGAGCGCATGTGCGAAGCCTCCATCATGAGCACCATCGCCAGCCTGTACATCATCAGCGGCCAGACCGGCAAGGGGCTGGAGACGCTGCGCCAGCACAATGTCTGCGGCACGAACGATGACGCGATCGGCTTCATCCTTGCCATGCGCCGGGAAGCCGGGGAGGCAAAACCCTTCCTGTACCGCGCCTATGCATCCCTGCTGAACGAGGCCCTGTACACCGGTCTGGGGCTGATCCTGATGTATGGCACACTGCGGGACGAGCAGTACCGGGAGGCGGGGGCATGGCTGTTCAGCTTTCTGGACAGCATCGAAATCCCTTCAGAGCGCGTCACCTACATCGACAAGATCCGCGCCGTCCTGCACGCGCAGCTGGCACTGATCTCTGCCGAATGCGGCCATGCAGAGGAGTCCGAAACGCATATCCGCGACGCGTACCACCTCGCCACGCGCTTTGACCATGCGCCGGACTATGAGTCCGCCAACATCCGTTTTTTCCTCGATACCGATCTGCCCCTCATTCTCGCAGACGGCCTGGGAAATTCGGCAGACGACGCGATCCGCAGGTTCGTATTCGCCCACGCACCGGCTTCCCCCGCGCTTGACGCCGTCCGCAGCCGCTACGATGCGCTGCGTCAGGCAAACCTCTGACGCTCTCACGCAATTCTAATCCGCCTCCAATCCCATTCCCTTGATGCATCCGGCAAATGATGCTACAATATCGCCAACACCCGCAAGGAGGTCACCGCCATGGCACGCAAGGCAACCCCCGATATCCGCCCCTTCACCCGGCAGTTCTACCGGGGCACGAAACGCTACCTCGCCCTGGGCTTTGTGCAGACGATCATCATGACCGCCGCCAACCTGCTCATCTCCTGGCTGCTGCAGCAGATGATCGACCTGGCCAGCGGTGTGGACACCGGCTTTACGCTGACCAACCTTATCCTGCTGGCCTGCCTGTTCGTGGGCATGATCCTCATCTGTTATATGCTGGAGCATCTGGGGCGGCCCCGCTTCATTTCGCGCGGCATGGCCCAGTACCGGGAGTACGCCTGCGAACGGCTGTCAAAGAAGAGCATCGCCGCCTTCTCCCGCGAGAACACCTCCACCTACATTTCCGCCCTCACCAACGACGCATCCTCCATTGAGAACGGCTACCTCGCCAGCACCTTTCTCATCGCCGATCAGCTGGTGCTGGGCATTGGCGCGCTGGTGATGATGTGCCTGTATTCGCCCCTGCTGACGGGCCTGTCCATCGCCATTGCGCTGCTGCCGCTGGCGGCTGCCATCGTCTCCGGCGGGCTCGTCGCAGGCGCGGAGACCCAGCTCTCCGACGCCAACGAGCGCTACACCACCACCGTCCGCGACAGCCTGGCGGGCTTCCCCGTCATCAAGGCTTTCCGCGCCGAAAAGGAGATGCTGGCCCTCTATCGCCGTCAGGTGCAAGGGCTGGCCGCTGCTGTGTGCCACCGCCGCCGCATGGGCGTGCTGGTGGAGATGCTCTCGGTGACCGCCGGCGTGATCCTGCAGATCGGCATCAGCCTCATCGGCGTGTATCTGGTGCTCAGCGGCCACGATGGCCTGACCGCCGGCACGGTGCTGATCTTCGTGCAGCTGCTGAACTACGTCATCCAGCCCCTGGGCGTGATCCCGCAGGAGCTGGCCAAGCGCACCGCAGGTAAGGCGCTGATCGCCAAGCTGGCCGAGGCGCTGGACAAATCCGTGCGCGAGGAGGGCAGCGTCACCGCCCCCACCCTGACGGAGGGCATCGCGGTGGAGAACCTCACCTTCTGCTACGAGGAGGGCAAGCCCGCCCTCAATGACGTGAACCTGCACATTCCCGCCGGGCAGAGCGTAGCCATCGTGGGCGCGTCCGGCTGCGGCAAATCGACGCTGCTGAATCTGCTCATGGGCGCGAGCCACGACTACACGGGCGTCATCCGCTACGACGGAAGCGAGATCCGCGATATCCGTAGCGAAGCCTTGTATGATTTGGTTGGCCTCATCGCCCAGAACGTGTTCATCTTCAACGCCTCCATCCGCGACAACATCACCATGTTCCGTGATTTCCCGCAGGACGCGCTGGATCGGGCCATTGAGCTTTCCGGCCTGAACGCCCTGATCGCCCAGCGCGGCGAGGATTACCTGTGCGGCGAGAACGGCAGCGGCCTCTCCGGCGGCGAAAAGCAGCGCATCTCCATCGCCCGCAGCCTCCTGCGCTGTACGCCCTGCCTGCTGGTGGACGAAGCCACCGCTGCCCTGGACGCAGCCACCGCCCACCAGGTCAGCAGCGCCATCCTCGATTTGCAGGGCCTGACCCGCATCGTCGTGA
>JBGVOA010000307.1:0-1781 GCA_045126095.1 Christensenellales bacterium
CCCCGCCCCTGCACGAGTACGGCGGGCTTCACTGTCGCCCTGGGCCGTTCCGCTCACGCCGAGGCGTCCGGCAGCGCGACCATTCCCCTGCGCATCACAGCGGCCTACGGCGCGTCCACACAGTTCAATGTGGACATGAGCGCCACCCTCCTGTACGCAGCTGAGTACGAGGGGCGGCTGCTTCTCGCCCTCCTGGACGAAGACGGCGCGCGCTTCCTGCTCTTTGGCCGCAACGCCGCGATCCTGGCCGACATCCGCCCGTCCACTGACCTGTCCATCACCGACCTGAGCGCCATCCCCACGGCGGACGGCCGCCTGGCCCTGCTGCTTACCGATGGCACTGAGCTCTGGCAGGCCTGGTATCTGGATGCAGCCGCAGGCACGCTCACTCCCGGCCCGGCCGTTCAACTCCCCACCAACCGCCGCATCAGCCTGCTTGCCGCCGATGAAGAGCAGCTGCTCATCGCCGTCAGCGGCACGCAGACGCAGCTGCTGCGCGTCACCGCCGGAGAGCAGCAGCTCGCCGCCGCGATCCCCGGCACGCTCCTCCACGCAAGCGTCAGTGGCGGCACCGCCACGCTCCTGCTCCTCGAAAGCGCCACGCTCCGCCTGGAGCATTGGACGCTGCGCCTCCCCTGACATCGCGCCGATGCATGAGCGGTTATTTTGCGCCCATGGAGCGACATCCACGGCGAATACTTCACCATTCTCCAAACCATCCGCCGCAACCGCAACTTTGATGAGAACGATCCCCGCCGAACCATCCTGCAGGTCAGCACCCCGAAAACAAAAGCAGGACGCCGGGCAATCCCCCTCACACCGAAGCTGAAGGAAATACTCGACGTCCAATGGAAGCACCAACAGGAACTCAAAGAGAGGGCGGGGAGCCGCTGGCAGCCGCTTGACCTGGTGTTCACAACCGAAGTCGGAACCCCTTTCGAAGGGCGGAACATGACCCGAACGCTCCACAGAATCCTGCGGCAGGAGGGCATTGAGCGATTTGGCGTCCACTCTCTCCGGCACCCTTATGTCAAGTTAAAGACAAGACTTATTTTGCCAAACTGTGGTATCGAAATACATAATTCAGAGTTTTACCACATTCCATCCATTCTGTTGAAGCAGCACTATTTCTTCCTCCTTTACTGATGATATAGGTAATGCTACACAAACCAACCCACTTGCACGAGTTAACGCTACATAATGGCATTTCATGCGCATTAAGTCACGCACTTTAGGTTGTCGAATAGACTTGCCATATAAGCAGGACAGAATCCCCTTAATATTATCAATCTGTAGTTCGCAGTTCTTGAGCTTAAGTTCGAATCGTGTATTCATCGCAACACCTCCTTTCATAAAAGGCTGTGTTTTTTTCGCGAATTGATTAGAAGATGCATCCACAAAAATGTAGGCGTGTCGGTAATAATTCCACACACTCGGTTGACTCATTTTCTCGTCTATGTCATTCCCTTAACCATAAAGAGAAGACAAAAGGAGACGGCGAGAAAAACTCTGACAGACGACCGCGATGGAGATATATCCAACACTTTTCAAAAATACACCACGAATATGTCACAGCAGCAAAAAACCTCCTGCATTACTGCGGGAGGCTCACTTGTTCAGTTCGATTCGAAGAAATAAAGCGCGGGCTGCATCCGGTGGTGTACCAGTCCATTCTCGATGACGGCTGGTTCGGGGAAATCATGCCGGAAATGGAGGCTGCCGGCTTCCGGTGCTGGCAGGAGGAGCAGCTCTACATGGCCCTGACGGCGGAAAGCTGCATC
>JBGVOA010000308.1:0-1724 GCA_045126095.1 Christensenellales bacterium
AGTGGTCGCAAAGCGCACGGCAGCAGGAGTGGCTGGCCATGGGCGGACGGGCACCCTTCATGAACAGGTCGTAGAAGCCGCGTTCGTTCAGATGGCTTACGTCCACTGCCATGCCCAGGCGCTGCATCTCGTGCACCACCCGGAGGCCGTAGTCGGTCAGGGGATCGTCAGCGTTCTTTTTGGCGGGCGTGCCGATGGCGTTTTGGTGGTTCCACACCAGCGCGCCCATGCGGACGCCCCGCGCACGCCAGTCCGCCACGGCGGAGAGGCTGTCCTGGAACACCTCGCAGCCCTCCAGGGAGAGCATGAAGGCGTTTTCACCTTCCCGGGCCTCGTGGGGAGCGTCCACCTGGCGGAGGCCTGCGGCGGTGAGCTGGCTGACGGCGGCGTATTCCGCCTCGGCCACCGCGCGGTAGTCGCCGCCGGGCCCCTTGGGGCCGCTCCACAGGGCGAAGGTCTGCAGGGTCACGCCGCCCGTGCGCAGGCGCTCCGGCGTGATGCAGCATTCGGCCAGCGGACGCTTCATCACGCCCAGGGAGAACAGGGTATCGGAGTGGGTGTCGGCAATGAACATGGCTTTCCCGCCTTTCAGGAATAAGCTGTGGATAACGTCAGGGGTGGCAGAGCTGGGTGAAGAGCTGGCCCTGCACGGGCAGCACCACGAGGCTGAACCAGTCCGGATTTTCGCGCAGGACGAGGTTCCACAGCTCCGTTTCCGTGGGGAGGGAGCCGCGCTGCTCCAGGATGGTCAGGGCGCGGGCGTGCAGATCGGTGGCCAGGCCCAGCACCATGCCCTGGGGGACGCAGAAGATGCTCGTATCCGGTTGGCCGCCCACCATGGCCATGACGATCTTGTCCGTGCAGATGGCCTCCCAGTCCAGGAAGGCGCCGTCAAAAACGGGGCAGCGCACGCAGTCCGCATCGATCCACAGATAATGGCTGGGGGTGAGGATGCGGTCGCGGGCGGCGGAGAGGAGCGCGGCCTTCGACAAGGGCAGCAGCGTCTCCATGCTCTGGCCCTGCAGCTCCATCAGATGCTGCGGATGCAGCTCATATGCATCGGGCAGGAAATCATACACCTGACGCTTCACCAGCCCCGGCACATAGCCTGTCAGCGGCAGATGGCGCAGCTGGGAGAGCTGCCGGAGCCACATTTCCGTCTCCTCCGGCATATCGGCGGTGTACACGGTGACGCACTGGGGCTTGATGCGTTTGGCATGGCGGCGGAAGAGGTGGGATGCGTCGTGCCGGAACTGTCGCCAGCCCTCCCGCAGGCGCAGGCGCAGCGGAAACTTCTCCGGCAGCTTGTACTTTTCGCTCTTCATGCCCCGGCGGGCACGGGCGGACAGCACGCGTCCGGCGAAGGATACGCCGTACTGTTCGCAGAAGCGCTCCTGCAGGTCGTGGTCAGCGGGGATCATGACCGGCTCCACCGGCAGCTCCCACTGCATGCGGATCAGCGGGCGGTGCAGCGTGTACAGCTCCCAGCCGGCGCGGAAGGCGCGCATGAAGAGGGGCTCGTCGCCCTTTGCGACGGCGCGGAAGAAGCCGGCGGGGGCAAAGCAGAAGTCGGGGTTGAGGAAGGGCGCGCGCAGGGGCTTGTCCGCATAGCGCATGGGGATGCCATGGCGGAAGCTGAGGCGGCCGTCGCGCAGGAATTCGTCCGCCGCCACGGGGCATACCTCGCCCACGGGATCGTCCTGGGCGGGGAGGAAGCCCGTCAG
>JBGVOA010000309.1:0-15047 GCA_045126095.1 Christensenellales bacterium
GACAAGTACCGCCGTAAGCCGGACAGGATCGTCGGGCGCGTGACCGGGGAGAACGCCGTCTCCGGGGCGGTGATCCAGTTCCACCTGAACGGCTACAACACCGCGCAGGTGCTGGACGAGATCATCCCCTACTACCGGCAGTCCTGCGGCTTTGCGGTGGTCACCGTGGGAGAGCTGCTGGCCCTTTCCGGCCGGGAGCTGCCGCCGCTGTCGGGATACCGCGCGGCGGAATGATTGACAAGGGCCGGGGCAAAACGGTATAATATATACTGTACCCTTATGTGCAAATGGAAAGGATGACGCGCATGCGCAAGCTGATTCCCCTGCTTATGCTGCTTTTGCTCCTGCCTGTGGCGGCCCTGGCCGCCTCGGCGGAGCTGACCCTCACCCCGGAGGAATACGGCTTCACCTACACCCTTCAGGCCGAGGGCAACGAGTTTGTCGTGCTGATCTGGGAGGGCAAGAACGAAACGGGCCGCCGCACCCTGTACAGCGAGGACGGTCACTTCGAGGGCCGTGTGGAGCTGCCCTGTTCCGGCATGGGCGGCAAGTTCACCGTCACGGTGCAGAACCTGAAGCAGAACCGCCTGGCCCGCCAGAGCGTCACCCTGCCCCAGGCGGCGGATTATGTCGCCCCCACCGGCAAGGCCAACGCCACCGTGCGCGACCTGACCCTGGAGGAGACCGCCCAGGGCTTCCGCTTCGCCTTCACCGCCCCGGAAACGGATTACATGCTGCTGTACTACCGCTCCAAGCAGGAGAGCGCCGTGTTCCCCGTCTACCCGGTGGACGCAACGGGCCGCTATGAGGGCGAGGTGATCGCTCCGCTGACCTACTGCCGCACGCTCTTCACCGTGCAGGTCCGCAATGCCAAGGGCCAGCAGAAGGACGAGGCCACCTGCCGCAAGGCCTGGGCCGTCCCTGCCATGCCCGAAGCCCGGGAGGGCCGCCTCTCCGGTGTGGTGGTCTGCATCGATCCCGGCCACCAGGAGAACGGCCAGTTCGTCCGCGAGCCCATCGGCCCCGGCCTCTCCGGCACCACCGTCGGCAAGGGCGGCATGGCCCAGGGCAAGGTGACCCTGCGCAAGGAGGACATCGTGGTGCTGGAAACCGCCATGATCCTCCGCGAGGTGCTCATGGCCCAGGGCGCGACGGTCGTCCTCACCCGCGATGTGCAGGACGTGTTCCACACCAATATCGAGCGCTGCGACATCGCCGAGGCCGCCGGGGCGCACATCATGCTGCGCCTGCACTGCAACAACTCCTCCAACCAGAACAAGACGGGCATCCAGATCTACAGCCCGCTGAATTCGGATTACGCCCGCGCCGTGGCCTCCCCAGAGGACTACCGCCTGATGGGCGAGACGCTGATGAACTGCATGAAGGACGCCGTGGGCTACGAGCGCAAGGACGCCACCGGCACCACCCGCCTCAATGACAGCTACGTCGGCAACAACTGGGCGAAGATGGCCTGCTTCCTGGTGGAGATGGGCTACATGAGCAACCCCGGCGAGGATATCAAGCTGGCCACCCCGGAGTATCAGCGCATGCTGGCCGAGGGCATGGCCGAGGGCGTGTACCAGATTGCTCTCATCCGCGGCTGGGTGGAAAACGAAGCGACGGAATAAACGGAGGAGATCCCGATGAAGAAGGTTTTGCTGATCCTGCTGGCGCTGCTGGCCCTGCCTGTGCTGGCGGCCGCCGAGGTGCACTACATTGCCGATGAAACCGGCCTGCCGGAGGACTGGGACCAGCGTGAGACCCTGGCCATGACGGTGGTGGACACCAACCGCTCCGACGCGATCCTGCTGCGCTGCGGCGGGGAGGCGATGATGGTGGACGGCGGCTTCAACAGCCACTACCAGCGCGTGTTTGCCACCCTGGACGGCTACGGCGTGACGACCCTCAAGTACCTGCTGTCCACCCACTGCGACGGCGATCACTCCGAGGGCCTGACCACCATCATGAACAGCGACCGCTATGCCCCCGGCGTGCTGCTCTCCCCCAACAAGGAGAACTACGATGACCCCGATGACCACCACGAGAAGATGGTGCGCGCCTCCCGCCGGCATAACGTCCCCTACCAGGTGATTGATGACGGCGACGTGTTCACCCTGGGCAGCGCCACCGTCACCATCCTGCGCTGTGACCAGAAGTGGGGGCAGAACGCCCGCAGCGCCGCCTGCCGCGTGGACTTCAACGGCGGACGCATCCTCCTCCTGGCGGACGTGTCCACCCGCGTGCTGAATTACTGGATGGAAACCCGCGACCCCGCCGAATTCGACTGTGACCTGATGAAGGCCAACCACCACGGCATCGACGGCGTGCCGGAAACCTTCATGGCCGCCGCCACCCCCAGCGTCATCGTCTGCACCAACAACACCAACTACGACCATAACATCGAGCTGGAACGCCTCGGCGCCCTCTACTCCGGCGACGGCACCGTCCACATCGAAACCGACGGCGCCGACTGGTACGTCTGGCAAGACCCCAACTGGATCGACTGAGCCAGGGGGGCCTCCGGCGGCCAAGCGCGCTGCCCTTGGAACCTGGCAGGAGCTCTGCTCCTGCACCTCGCGAAGGGCATCGTGCAGGCATGTGTCCCCGGTGGGGACTCGCTCCCACGGAATGCCCCAGACCCCGGGAATGATAAGCGCCTCCTGCGTAGCCCGAAAGGACCGTCGCAGGAGGCGCTTTTGTGGTTGTTTTTGCGTCAGAAGCCGGTCATGAAGGCCTGGGCCTCTTCGCTGTAGACGATCTCGGCTTCGGCTTCCCAGGCGGCCATGGTGGCGTTGTACTGTTCGGTTTCGGCTTCGGTCAGCAGCTGCGCGTGCAGGGCTGCGTGGAGCTCGGTGGTCAGGGGGACGGGGCCGCCGGGGATGTCCGCCAGGTAGGTCAGCAGGTACACGCCGCCATCGGAAACGAAGGGGGCGGAAACCTCGCCGGGGTTCTCCAGGGAGAAGGCGGCGTCGCGGTAGCCGGCGGGGCAGAAGGCGGAGTCCATATGCACCGGGTAGCCCTCGGCAATCTCCTCGGCCGTGTCCATGTCCTCGTCCGCCGTGAAGAGGGGGATCAGGTCGCTGAAGGCTTCACCGGCGGCCAGGCGGGCGTTGATATCGTCCAGCTGGGGCTGCACGGAGGCCAGGGCGGCCAGGCGGGCGTTCTCGACCTCCTGGGCGGTGATCTCCTCGCCCGTGACTTCACCGCCTTCCTCCAGGATGTTCTGCTGCTCCTCCCAGGTCGCCGCCAGGTCAGCCCAGCTTTCCAGCAGGGCGGCGTCCACAGGCAGCAGGATGTGCGCCATGGAGCGGTAGCCCTCGGGGATGTACCAGATTTCCTGATAGTAATCGCTCATGCCGTACATCAGGGCGAAGGCGTTGAGCTGCAGGGTGGATTCATAGGCAGCGGCGTCCTGGGCGTAGAGGGTGCGGTCTGTGTCCACCAGCTCGGCATACAGGCCCTCCACAGCGCCCGCGGGAACGGCTGCGCCCTCCACCATCAGCGTTTCCAGCTTGATGTACAGGGCGTTTTCCAGCGCGTCATCGACGTAGCTCTGCTCGGTGTAGCCCATTTCCTCCAGCTCGGTCAGCACCCGCACCAGGGCGGCGGCGCGCTCCGATTCGCTGGATGCGGCGGACAGCCCACCGGCGGAGAGGTAGTTGTTCACGTCCTCCAGCCAGGCGTTTCGGCCGTCCTGCTCGGCGGCGGCGCGCTCCGCATCCGTCAGCGCCACGCCAAGCTCGGCGATCTTCTGGTCCATCAGCGCCATCTGCACCAGGGTGCTCAGGCTCATGTACTTCAGGGCTGCCGCGTTCTCGGGGCTGGTCACGTTGTAGCCGTAATAGGCGTAGTAGCTGGTCATGTTGGCCAGATAGTCATCAAATGCCTGGCGGGTGATGGGGGTGCCGTTGACGGTGGCCATCGCATCCTCCGTGGAGGTGCTTGCCGCAGCGCCGCAGCAGCACAGCGTCAGCGCCGCCGCCAGTGCCAGCAGGCGTTTAAGCATCTTCATGGGGCGGTTCGCTCCTCTCTGGTCGTCAGTTGGTGCCCATGATGGCCTGGGCTTCCGCGCTGTAAACGATCTCGGCAGCCTCCAGCATGGTGGTCATCGTTTCCGTATACACGTTGGACTGGCGGGCGGTCAGCAGCTCCTCACGCATCAGGGCGGCGATGTCCTGGGTGAAGTCCACGGGGCCGCCGGGCACGTCAGCCATGTAATAGAGGATATGCACGCCGTAGTCGGTCACCACGGGGGCGGTGACGTCGCCGATGTTGCTGACGGTGAAGGCGGCGTCGCGGAACTCAGTGACCCACATGGTGGACTGGGTGTGCACCTCGTAGCCCGCAGCGATGGAAGCGGCCTCGGACATGCCGGGGTCGGTGGTGTACTCGGGGATCAGGTCGTTGAAGGCCTCGCCGTTGGCCAGGCGGCCGTTGATCTCATCCACCGTGGTCTGCACGGAGGCCAGCACGGCCTGCTCGGCGGCAGCAAGCGCCTCGGGATCGGCCTCGGCGTTCTGCTTGGCGGCCACATAAGCGTCCAGCGCGGCCTCGTCCGCCTCCAGCAGGATGTGGGTCACCAGGCGGTAGCCGGTGGGAACGTAGTACAGGTCGGTGTAGTACTCATTCATGCCATACATCAGGGCCATCTGGTTCTGCTGCTGCATGGTTTCGTAGGCCAGCACGTCGTTCTCGTAGGCGACGCGGTCAGCCTCCACCAGCTCGTCGAAGTGGGCACGGACCTCCTCGTCGCTGACGGTCACGTCGCGCACGATCCAGTCGTAGGCCTTGTTGTAGCCCTCAAGAAGCTGGATCTCCTCGATGTAGCTGGCCTCGGTCACGCCCATCGTTTCCAGCTGGCTGAGCACCATCACCATCACGGCGGCACGGCTCTCCTCGGTGGAAACGTCCGCCAGGCCGTAATAGCCGTACTCATCCACGATCTGGTCCACCTGCGCATAGAAGTCCTCGCGGGCGGCCTGGGCGGAGTCGGCCAGCTCCTCGTCCGTCAGCTGCAGGCCGTTCTCCTCAATCACCTTGGTCAGCATCGCATATTCGACCGCGGTATCCAGCGCGATCTGCTGCAGCACAGCGGCGATGGTGGGTTCGGTCACGTCGTAGCCATAGTTGGCGTACACGTCCTCCAGCTGGGCCAGCGCGTCGGTATACTGGGCGCGGGTCACGGGCGTGCCGTTGACGGTGGCCAGCACATCCTCGGGGGAGCTCTCTGCCAGGGCGGGCAGCGCCAGCATCACAAGCGCCAGCAGCATCGCCAGCAGACGGGTCATCTTCTTCATGGGGGATTCCTCCTTTATATAGCATAAGCCTCTATTCTATTATGACATGAATTTGCCCGCCGCGCAATGGTTTCACGAAAATGTTACAGGACATTCACAAACCCTGCGCACGGGGAAAGCGGAAGGGCAGCCCCTCTGCCTGAGAGCTGCCCTTGTATGCCATGAGGATATTATTTGCCAAAGTGCCTTTCCAGCAGTCCCTTGAGGGCTTTTCCATGCCGGGCCTCGTCCTTTGCCATCTCCATCACGGTATCGGCAATGGCGTCCAGGCCGTGGGCGCGGGCCAGGTCGGCCAGCTCCACCTTGCCGGCGGTCGCGCCGAATTCGGCCTCCACGCGGAGCTCCAGGTTGCGGCGGGTGGAGTCCGTCACCACCTCGCCCAGCAGCTCTGCGAACATCGCTGCGTGCCCGGCTTCCTCAAGGCCGGCCTTGTGCCAGTACTCGCCGATCTCCGGGTAGCCCTCGCGGTGGGCGACGCGGGCCATGGCCAGGTACATGCCGACCTCGCTGCACTCGCCCTCGAAGTTGGCGCGCAGCCCGGCGAGGATCTCCTCCGGCGCGCCCTGGGCCACGCCCACGATGTGCTCCGCTGCCCAGGTGCGGTCCGCCGACTGCCGGATGAATTTTTCTGCAGGAACCTTGCATACGGGGCACTTTTCCGGCGGCTCGTCGCCCTCGTGGACGTAGCCGCAGACGCTGCAGACCCACTTCGCGCCGCCGCCTGCCGGGGCCTCCGCCTTTGCGGGGGCCGGGGCGGAGGCGTCCTCTGCCGGGACGAAATCCTTCTTGCCGTGCTTGCACAGCGGGCAGAGGAAGTCCTCCGGCACCTCCTCGCCCTCGTACACGAAGCCGCAGACGGAGCAGATCCAGCCCTTCTTCTGCAGGGGCTGCGGCTTGCGCTTCACGTCGCTCTGGTAGTATGCATAGGTGCATGCAGGCCGGTCGGACAGGACGGAGCCCTCCGTCACCTCGCCGATGAAGAGTGTATGGGTGCCCAGGTCAACTGTTTGCAGAACGCTGCATTCCAGGTGACCGCAGGCGTTTTCCGTCAGGTGCACAAGGCCGTTGGCGCCGCGGACGACGTCTGTGCGCATGGCAAACTTGTCCGCCGTGCGGCCCGACTGCATGCCGAAGTGCTGGTACAGGCCAAAGGGCGCGTCCACCGACAGCGCCGTGAGGCTGAAGCGGCCCGTTGCCAGCACCATATCGTGGGTCAGGCCGCCACGGATGACGGAGATGGAAACCCGCGCCGGGTTTTCCGCCACCTGCACGGCGGTGTTGATGATGCAGCCGTTGTCGCGGCCGTCCTGCTGTGCGGTGAGCAGGTACAGGCCGTAGGTGAGCTTCCACAATGCCCTCTGATCCATGTCGTCCTCCATTTGCGCCGCTGATGCGGCTTTTCTTCTCTTCGATTATACCATGGATTCAGCCGGTGCGAAACATTTTGCAGAAAAAATGTCGCTGCATGAAGTACAGAGAAAATACAACGATTCTGCATAAATATGCTTGACAAATGCATAACGCAGGCGTACAATAGCGCTTGTCCAATCAAAACGAATCCCGAAAGGAAGGTAATCCCTTATGAAGAACATGAAGACCCTGCTGGCGCTGGTTGTGGCGCTGGTCCTGTGCCTGGGCACTGTGGGCGCGTCCGCCTGCACCGCTATTTATGTCGGCTCCGAGCTGACGGCTGACGGCTCCACCATGTTCGCCCGCAGCGAGGATATCTCCAACAGCTACAACAAGGTGTTCTACGTTGCGCCCGCGGGCCTGCATAAGGCTGGCGACGTCTACCAGGGCTGCTACGGCTTCACCTACACCTTCACCAAGGACAGCTACTCCTACACCGCCTTCTCCGACGACAACCTCTCCGGCTTCTGCCCGGACTGCGGCGGCACCCATGCCCACACCCCCTATGAGGCGGGCGGCACCAATGAGATGGGCCTGAGCGTCTCTGCCACCGAGACCCTCTCCGGCGGCAGCAAGGCTGTGAAGGCGGTTGACCCCTTCAACAAGCAGACCGGCATCGAGGAAGCTGAAATCCCCACCGTGCTGCTGAGCGAGTGCGCCACCGCCAAGGAGGCCGTGGACCTGCTGACCAGCATCTACGACACCGTGGGCGCCCAGGGCGGCTCCGGCATCTTCATCGCTGACCACAACGAGACCTGGTACGTCGAGAACGTGACCGGCACGCAGTACATCGCCCTGAAGCTGAGCGAGTCCGTGGCCTTCGCGGTGCCCAACCAGAGCGCCATCGGCCTGATCGACCTGGACGACGAGAATGTCGTGGCTTCCGCCAACCTGATCGCCGTGGCCAAGGAAGCCGGCTCCTACGTGGGCGACGAAGCCGCCAACACCATCGACTTCATCGCCTCCTACCTGCCCGACCAGCAGGCCAACAGCCGCTACATGAGCGCCCTCAGCCACTTCGACCCCGCCTTCGCCAAGGCCGCCGAGGAGGTCACCTCCGCCGACTACGCCATCTCCAACGTGGACGCCCAGGGCAATGTCGTTCCCTTCTACACCAACATCTCCGTCAACCGCGCCTTCACCGTGGCGGATATCGTGGGCTACTACGACATCCCCGGCATCGGCTCCACCGGCAACCTCGAAATCCACATCTTCCAGACCTGGGCTGAGGACAGCAACACCGACACCATGGAGTGGGTCGCGATGGACAACGGCTGCTGGAACGTGTTCGTCCCCTACTACCCCATGCTGACCACCGATGTGTACGCCGCCTACAAGACTGCGACCGCCACTGCGCAGTTTGTGCAGGAGCAGCCCGCCGAGGGCCTGTACTACCCCACCACCGGCCGCGTGCGTGATGCGGAGGGCAACCGCGTGACCGTCGAGGGCTTCAAGGTGCTGCCCGCCAACTGGGCCGACTCCATGTACTGGACCTTCGACGCGCTGAGCAACCTGTGCGAGTTCGCGGGCGTGTCCGACGAGCAGAAGGCTGCTGTCGAGGCTGAGCTGGCTGTGCTGCAGCAGGCTGCCTACGATGCGGCTGAGGCCATGAAGGCTGATCCTGCCGCCGCCACCACCATCAGCATGGAGACCGCTCAGGCTGTCCACCAGAAGGTGGTCGAAATGGTCAACGGCCTGGCCCAGTAATCTTCTGAACTTATATGGCCCGTGCTTCCCTTGCGGAGGCGCGGGCCTTTTGCATACCCGGACGGCTTTGGGCGCATACTGACGGCATCCGCCTGATAAGGAGTGAATGCCATGAATCCCTTCAAGGAACGCGCCAACCCCATTGAGGACTGCCTGCTGGACTGGCGGGCCATGTCCCCCGCGCCCTACGACAAGCGCGCCATTGATCCCTACACCCGCACCCGCGTGATCCTCATGAACGGCACGGAGTTCGAGAATGTGTGGTTCTCCCACCAGTTCTCCCGCAACTGCCCGGACAACGACCTGCGCCGGCGTCTGGCGCTGATGCGAAGGTCGGAGCAGCAGCAGCAGCAGCTCGTTGCCGCCTTGAAGCCCGATGACGAAACGCTGCTGGAGCACACCATCGGCTACGAGCAGCTGGCGGTCGACCTCACCGCCCATCTGGCCAAGCGCGAAAAGGATGAGCACGTCCGCGATGCGCTGAACTTCGCCCTCCTGGAGGACTTCGACCACCTCTACCGCTACGCCGATTTCCTGGACATGGAGGAGGGCGTGCACGCGGAGGATCTGGTCGGCCGCATGACGGAGATCATGCCCGCCAGGCCCACCATCGCCCATCACCGCTTCCCCTTCGACTCCATCAAGAAGCCCATCGACAGCAAGGAGGCCGCGCTGGAGACGAAGCTGTGCGTGGGCGTGATCACCGCCGCCGAGCAGCAGACGATGAACTACTACATGAACGTCTGCGCCGCCTACCCCAATGCGCCGGGCCGCGCGCTCTACCGGGAGATCGGCATGGTGGAGGAGCAGCACGTCAGCCAGTACGGGAGCCTGATGGATGTGAACTGCACCTGGCTGGAAAACCTCCTCATGCACCAGTACACCGAGTGCTGGCTCTACTGGAGCTGCCTGGAGACGGAAACCGATGCGCACCTGCGCCCCATCTGGCAGCACATGCTGGACATTGAAATGAGCCACCTGCACGAGGCGGCCCGCCTGCTGGAGCGCTACGAGGGGAAGACCTACCAGCAGGTGGTGGGCGAGGGCACGTTCCCGGCTCCCTTGAAGCTGGAGAGCAATGTGGAGCACGTCCGCCAGGTGCTGGCCTCCACGGTGAACCTCACCGGCTGCCGGGAGAGCTATGCGCCCTTGGAGGATCTGCGGCCTGAGGTGGACTTCTTCCAGTACCAGAAGGCCATCAACGGCAATGGTGCGGGCGTGGCCAGCCATCAGGTGATCGAGCGCTGCATCGCCGTTCACGGCCAGGACTACCGCTGGGAGACCGGCGCGAACCCCATTCCGCCCCTGCGCGACCGCACGGCGGACAACACCCGCGTGGGCCGCGTGCCCGGCGCGGCGCAGTAAGCCGCAGCGACGCAGAACGCCCCCGGACGAGCCTTGTGCGGGCCATCCGGGGGCGTGTTTGTTTTGCTGGATATCACAGCGCCTTCATGGTGAAGGTGAAGGAATAGGGCTTGTCGGCGGGGTAGCAGTACTTGGGCAGCACGGGCGCGCCCCAGCTGTCGTCGCCGCCCACGCCCTTGCGGAACATGGCCACGTCCAGCACCGTGCGCACGGAGCCCATCAGGTCGCCGGGGTGGTAGGCGGCCTGCATCTCCTCGGGCAGCCACGGGGTCACGCTGATTTCCAGGCCCTTGCCGGTGATCATCACGCCGTGGCGATCCTTGTCGGTGATGGTCATCACCTGCACGCCGCAGCGGTTGCCGGATTCCTGGGGCTTGCAGTAGCGGGTCATGCCGTCTGCCGCCTTGTAGGTGTGCCAGCCCAGGAGCGCGCCGTCGCAGCGGTCGATGTAGTTCTCGTCCGGGCCCAGGCCGTAGTAGTTGACCGTATCCAGGCGGGGATCCAGCTGGAAGGAGAGGCCCAGGGCGGGCATGTCCGGCAGATCGGCAACGCCGGGCCAGTTCACCGTCACCTCGATCTCGTCGTCGCGGCGGATGGTGTAGACCACCGTCATCTCGAAGTCCTTGAGCATGGGCGTGGTGTAGCGGTAGGTGAGCGTGGTGCAGTCCTCGCCCTCCGCCAGCTCGCAGCCATGCCGCCAGCTGTAACGGCTGATGAGGTGGTAAACGCCCTGACGGATGGCGGTGCCGTTGCCGCGGTCGTTGTCCGTGTGGGCGCGGAAGAGGCTCAGCTGCGGGGCGCGCAGCAGGGTCTCGCGGCCCAGCTTGTCCCGGAAGGAGATGGGGCCCGCGCCGCGCTCGAACAGCACGCCCAGGCCATTGCCGCGCACGCCGATGTTGTTGTCGCACGCGATGACCTTCGCCATGGGGGCCTCAGGCTTCACGGCGGCATGCTCGCCATAGACCGTCTGGCCGTGGCTGATGACGGTGCCCGCAGGCAGGATGCCCTGATCCTCCGCCAGCACAAGGTAGCAGGTCAGCACCACCTGGCCCTCTGCGGGCAGCTTGCCGTAGGGGAGGTTCACATGCTTGCTTTCGCCGGGGGCGACCTCCGGCAGCGGGATGGAGCCGGTGGCGATGGGCAGCGTGTCGCACTCCACGGTCCAGCGGATGTTGTAGCCGGTCAGGGGCGCAAAGAGCTTGCGGTTCCAGACGGTGACGCCGGTCTTGCCGGGCTTCAAAAACACATCGCGGAAGAGGTAACGCACCTCCTGGCACTTGCCCGTCTGACTGCGGTCGCCCAGGATGATGCCGTTGGTGTTGAACTGCCAGTCCGTGGGCTTGTCGCCGAAGTCGCCGCCATAGGCCAGGCGCTCCTGCCCGTTGGGGCCGGTGACGCGCAGGGCCTGATCGACGTAGTCCCAGATGAAGCCGCCCTGGTACATGGGGTACTTGTCCTCCAGCGCGGTGTACTCGTTCATGCCGCCGCAGGAGTTGCCCATGGCATGGGTGTATTCGCAGTTGATGAAGGGGCGCTGGGGGTCGTTCTTCAGGTAACGCTCGATGTCCGCTGCCTTCATGTACATGTGGGACAGCATATCGGAGGTGTGCAGGTAGCGCTTATCGTGCACGCAGCCCTCATAGTGCACCAGGCGGGTGGGGTCGGTCTTGCGGAAGTACTCGGAGAGGTCGAAGAGGTTGCAGCCGCCCCAGGACTCGTTGCCGCAGCTCCACAGCAGGATGCAGGCGTGGTTCTTGTCCCTCTCCAGCATGCAGCGGCCGCGGTTGAGGACGGCCTCGTGCCATTCGGGCTTGTCGCCGGGCACCACCCAGTCATGCCAGGGCGCCCAGGAGCCGTGGGTCTCGATGTTCGTTTCGTCGATGACGTACAGGCCGTACTCGTCACACAGGCGGTAGAACTCCGTCGTGTTGGGGTAGTGGCAGGTGCGCACGGCGTTGATGTTCATGGCCTTCATGTCGTGGATGTCCTTGAGCAGCAGCTCGCGGGTCATCACGCGGCCCCGGTCGCAGTCGAACTCGTGGCGGTTCACGCCGTGGAAGACGATGCGCTTGCCGTTGAGGCACATGATTTTGTTGATCATCTCAAACTGACGGAAGCCCACCATCGTCCGGCTGACCTCGGTGACACGGCCCAGCGCGTTGGTCAGCGTGACGGTCAGGGGATAGAGGTTCGGAGCCTCGGCGCTCCAGAGCTTCGCGCCCTCGATGATGCTGCAGAACTCCACCTGATCCTGGCCGTTCAGTGCGCGGGTCTCCTCGTAGAGCACGGAGCCTTCGCGGTCGGAAAGGGTCACGCGGGCCTGACCGCCCTTCTGGCCAGCGATGGTCAGCAGGGCCTCCAGATGCGTGGTGGTGTAGTTGTCCGTCAGCGGCGTGCGGACGCGGATGTCCGCCAGATGGCTTTCGGGCCAGAAGTGCAGGCTGACGCTGCGGTGGATGCCGGAGAAGCGCCAGAAGTCCTGATCCTCCATCCAGGAGCCGCTGCAGCGCTTGAACACGCGCAGCGCAATGCGGTTTTCGCCCACGCGCACGAAGGGCGTGATGTTGAAGGCATGGGCGGTGAAGGAGTCCTCCGCATAGCCCACCTCATGGCCGTTGACGGTCACCAGCACGGCCGCCTCCACGCCCGCCAGGTGCAGGATGATGCGGTGCTGCATGTCCTTGAGGGAGAGGGAGAAATTCCGCACGCAGGTGACAGTGGGGTTGTACTCCTCCGAGACCTCGGGCGCCTTCAGGTTCTCATGGCCGTCCCAGGGGTACTGGGTGTTGACGTAATGCGGCGGATCCCATTCCGGGGCGATCAGCTGGAACTCGCAGGGCACGGGGATTTCCCGCAGGGTGCCGTCCAGCGTGGAGCCGGTCAGCAGAGCCTCCGGCGCACCGGCGGGGTTCATGGCGAAATGCGCCCTCCAGGTGCCGTCCAGCGAGCGCACGAGGGAGGAAACGCCCTCCTCGGCTTCCTGCTTGGTGGCGTAGAAGTCGTGGTCGGAGCAAGGAGGCATGGCGCCAACCAGCGTGATTTCCGGGTTGGAGAGCCAGGCGGGGGTGAAGCGTTCGCCGCGCGTGATGTTCATGTGGGGTAGCTCCTCTCATGTTTTTGTTAGGCGGACTTTCTTTTGTGTGTTGTCAGCCGGGGTCACTCCACCGGCGCAGACTCGGCAAAGGGGATGTAGACGTTCGTTTCAAAGGACTCCACCAGGATGGGGTAGCGCTCATGATCGCGCCAGCCCGCGCCGGTGGACTCGTAGGATTCGGTTTCGATCACGCAATCGGGCAGCACGGCCTGGAGCGCATCGATCTCCTCCTGCGTCAGGTTCGGGTTGCAGGAGATCCACAGCCGCTCCAGGTTCGGGCAGGAATACAGGGGCGTGAGATCGGTGATGTTGTTGTGGCACAGGTTCAGGTCCAGCAGGTTTTCGTGGTTCGCCAGGGCGGAGATATCGGTGATGTCCTGCATGAACAGCTCGATGTATTCCAGATCCGGCAGCTGGGCCAGGACGGAGATGTCCGTCACATGCTTCTTGGAGTCGATGCAGATGAGCCTGCGCAGGCCGGGGAAGTTGGCCAGGAAGCTCAGGTCGGACACATTGTTGTGGCCCACGTCGATGGCCAGCAGATGGGGAAAGTGCTGCAGGCGCTCCCAGATCTGCGGGGCGGTGTAGCGTGGGTCCTGGCGGCCCTTGAGGGTGGAGAAGGCCGTCGCGTCCGAGCGCAGGCGCACCCGGCGGCCGTTGCAGATGAGCCAGTCCAGCGTCCAGTCGAACCACACGTCGGGATGCTTTGTCAGCAGGTAATCCCGCATGCCGTTCAGGCTGGGGCGGTACTTGTTCATGATGACCCGCTCAATGCCCGGCAGCGCGTCCAGTGCCTGAGCGATCTGGCTCAGCTTGGCCTCGCCCTTGGGCGTATCCAGATCCATCACCGTATCCTCGGAGGAAATGGTGGCGTTGCCCACCTTCACCGTCCAGATGAAATGCACCTCCGGGCAGGCAGTGGCGAGCTTGGCCTTGTTGGCCGTGGAGAGGCTCACGCCGGTCAGGTCGACGGTGGTGATTTCCGGATGGGCTGCCAGGTCGCGGATGAGGTTGTTCACGCGGCTGTCCGCCTTGGTCAGGCGGGTCAGGTCGAGGGTCGTTGCACCCTCGGGAACGGGGCTGCCCAGCACGTCCGCCTGCGCCATCAGGGGCAGAAGAAGCGCCAGGAGCAGCAAAAGAAGCAGGGAAAGCCTGCGCATGATGCATCAGTCCTTTCGGGGATTTGCATATGTCATCCTTTTCCGAATCATACCTTCATTCATTATAACAAAGGGCGGTGGGGAGCGTCAAGGCGATTCCGGTAAATGGAGCAGATTCTTGCGCCGATGAAAAGAGAAAAAAGTACACCGACAGGACACGAAACGGATATTTTCCTGCTTTACAACCACGCCCGGACGTGCTATAATATCCAATCATCGCGATGAACGGGAACGTCCTCCCGGAGCCTGATGCAGAGAGCCGTGCGGCTGGTGAGAGCGCGGACAGGCAGGTTGGACCGCTCGCCCGGGAGTGAAACCGGTTTTCCGGCGCCTGGCGCACGTTACGCGCAAGAGTGGCCTGCCGCGTGCAGGCAAGCAGAGTGGTACCGCGAAGTATTTTCAGCTTCGTCTTTGCGTTTTTGCAGGGACGGAGTTTTTTTGTCCCGAAAACGACCGAAATGGGAGGTACACCAACATGGAATTCAAGCCCTACAACCCGGCAGAGATCGAGCCGAAATGGCAAAAGTACTGGGATGACAACCAGACCTTCGCCGCCACCAACGATTACTCCAAGCCCAAGTTCTACGGCCTGATCGAGTTCCCCTATCCCTCTGGCAACGGCCTGCACGTGGGCCATCCCCGCTCCAACACGGCCATGGACATCATCTCCCGCAAGCGCCGCATGGAGGGCCACAACGTGCTCTTCCCCATCGGCTGGGACGCCTTCGGCCTGCCCACGGAGAACTACGCCATCAAGCACAACATCCACCCGGCCATCGTCACCAAGCAGAACGTGGATCACTTCCGCATGCAGCTCAAGCGCCTGGGCTTCTCCTTCGACTACAGCCGCGAGGTGGACACCACCGA
The DNA here is from genome assembly GCA_045126095.1 of Christensenellales bacterium. Classification (GTDB taxonomy): domain Bacteria; phylum Bacillota; class Clostridia; order Christensenellales; family Aristaeellaceae; genus UBA11524. Next base: position 14,901 of record JBGVOA010000309.1, read on the forward strand.
TCCCGGCTACTACAAGTGGACCCAGTGGATCTTCCTGAAGCTGTTCGAGAAGGGCATGGTCTTCCGTGACAAGACCCTGGTCAACTACTGCCCCACCTGTAAGGTCGTCCTGTCCAACGAGGACAGCCAGGGCGGCAAGTGCGACGT
>JBGVOA010000310.1:0-8303 GCA_045126095.1 Christensenellales bacterium
GCGCCCGCCTTCATCTGCCGGAAGGCCGCCGCATCCATCAGGCCGCGGGTTGCCTCGGTCAGCGGGCAGTGCAGGCTGACGATATCCGATTCCCGCAGCAAGGTGGGCAGGTCCACCGGTTCGCAGACAGCCGCGTCCGCACCGCTGCGGCTGTAGCCCAGCACGCGCATGCCAAAGGCAGCTGCCAGGCGGGCCGTGCAGCGTCCGATACGCCCGCAACCCACGATGCCCAGCGTCTTTCCGCGCAGGCTTGCACCCATGTGACGGCCCATGCCGAAGAGCGTCGGGCTGGGCTCGCTGCGCAGGCGCAGGTTCATTTCGCCAATGCGGCGGCTCACCGCCAGCATCAGGCCAACGGCCAGCTCAGCAGTGTCGCGGGTCACCGTATCGGGGATGTTCGTCACCGGCACGCCGCACTCCGCCGCCGCACGCACGTCCACGCCGTCGTAGCCAGCGCCGTAATTGGCGATGATGCGCAGCTTCGTTCCCTGCCGGATCACGTCGCCGGGCAGCTTGCCGCCCGCCACCACTGCGTCCGCCTGGGGAATCAGCTCCGCCAGCTCCTGCATAGAGTAGGCCGCCAGTGGTTCGGGCATGATGACCGTATGCCCTTCAAGCAGGCGGAAACCCTCCGCCGGAATGCCATGGGTCACAAGAATCGTTGCCATATTTCCTCCTCGGGGTGATTTTTTGCGTGATTTCAATGCCCTTCCGGGCGTGCACAAGGCGGACGCCGCTGTGGTCGGAGGCGGCTGGACAGGGCTTCTTGCCGCGCATTTCCTGGCTCGGAGCGGGCTGCGTGTCGTTCTGCTGACGGCTGGTAAGCCCGGAACGGGGCAGCATGTATTGCCCGCAACCCTCCGGCCTTCGGCGTCGCTGCTGCGTGCGCACGCGCATCAAAGCGAACACGCTGTTGCCGTTCACATCGCGCGGTTAAGGCAAGCCATGTCACGCCTGCCCGCCTCCCTCTCCCCCAGTATAGCATACCAGGAAGCCGATTTCTACACCTATTGCCGCACCCGTTCACAGCTCCCCGCCCTGCGGGAGCTGCAGCGCTTTGGCGAGCGCTACGGACTCCCCTGCGAAACGGCGGAGGACGCAGGCGGCTGCCCCTTCCCGGTGGAGCTATCGCTGCACACGCCAGGGCTGCTCATTGATTCCGCCGCCCTGGCGGATGCACTATGCCGCAGCATCCGGGAAGCCGGCGGCCAAGTCTTCCCGCACACGCGGGTGCTGAATGCCAATGCCCTGCAGGTCTTCACGGCGGACGCGCGGGTGGACGCTAGCTGCGTGCTGCTGTGCACCGGAAAGCCGCTGGGGCTGACGCGCCGCTCCCTGCTGGCACAGCTGGAGACCCGCACCATTGTCCACTGCCGACTGACCGGCCCCGCACCGCTGCACACCGCACAATTCCCGGCGATGCCGCAGGGCATGACGCTGCTGCCCGTCCCCGGCGGCGCAGAAGCCCTTTGGGACGCAGGCCGCACCGGCACCCGTGACGAAGCAGAGCGCGCAGCATGCTTCTGTCAGCACCTCCGCATGCGCCTCCCCGACTGGGAAGCGGGCCCGCTGCATTTCCGCCTGCACACGATTTCGCTGGACGGGCTGCCCGTTGTCGGCAGCTTCCGCACCCACAACGGCCACATCCTCTGCGCATGCGGCGCGGCGGATCTCCCGGAGGCGCTGCTCTGCGCCCAGGCCCTGGCGCGTCTGGCCCTGCGTAAGCCCGCCTCAGCCGACCTCTCGCTGCGCCCGGACAGGCCCATTCCCCGCGCACTGCACCGCCGTCAGCTGATCCGTCTCCGGCGCTGGCACAGCTTTTCCGTCCTGCGCACCACGCCCCGCTGCAGCCATTGCCGCTGCCACCTGCGGTATCATGCCCGCGCGCGCTGGTGGGGCTGCCCCTATTGCGGCTCCGCCTTCGGGGTGCTGGGCGAGCGCCTTGGCGGCCCGGCGCTGTCGGATGCGCCGATTTCCGCCGCACAGCGCCCACGGTGGTAGCAAAAGGGCGCAGACCGCCCGGCCCGCGCCCATGTGTCACTCTGTTACGGTCTCGTCCTCCGCAAAATCCGGTTCGACCTCCGGCATGTGGTCGCAGACCATGATGAGCGCGTCCTCGCCGTTGTCCTCGTAGTAGCGCTTGCGCACGCCGAGCTTGATGAAGCCCAGTGAGACATAGAGGTTCTGGGCCACCTCGTTGGACTTGCGCACCTCCAGGGTCGCGTAAGCCGCGCCGAGATTGGACAGGTACTGCATCAGGCCCTCCGTCAGGCGGCGGCCAATGCCCTGCCCACGGTAATCACTGAGCACGGCAATGTTGGTGATGTGGCTTTCGTCAATGATGATCCACGCGCCCGCATAGCCGATGATCTTGCCGTCCTTTTCCGCCACAAGGTAGCGGGCGGCCACATTCTTCATTTCGCTGGCGAAAGCATCGCGGCTCCAGGGTGTCGGGAAGGTTGCCGCCTCAACGGCTGCCACGCCGTCCACGTCCGCCATCGTCATCCGGCGGATGATCACATCACTCATGGCCAGCAGCCTCCGTCAGCTTCTTGTTTTTCGCCGCGTTGGGCGCGCGCAGGTAGAGGGGCTCCAGGGTCAGGTAGTCCACCGTTTCGGCGGACAGGCTGGCCAGGTACGCCACGGACGCAGGCCGCAGATAGGCCAGCTGGGGCTGCGCGAACACAGCCGCGTCACCCAGAAGCTTCTTCAGCTTCTCCCGGTGGACGGGCATGCCGTCACCCACGAACAGGAAGCGATCGCCGAAGGACTGGATCGTCTCGACGTACTCCTCCAGCTTCATGGGCGTATCGGGCATCAGGCGCTCCGGACGCGTTTCTCCGTGGGAGAAGGCCGCGCCGTAGACCTGCCCGGCCCGTGCATCCTGAATGGGGCAGATGACCCCGCTGAACTCCCCTGCCCCGGCGGCCATGGCCTCCAGCGCATCCACCGCCACGCAGGCCGTGCCATGAGCATGGGCCAGGCCCTTGACGGTGCTCACGCCGATGCGCACGCCCGTGAAGGAGCCGGGGCCCACCACGCAGGCGATGCGGTCCATGTCCGCAATGGTCAGGCCCGCAGCCTGGCAGGCCGCATCGATCATCGGCAGCAGGTTCACCGAGTGGGTCATTTTGTTCACCGTGGCCGCTTCGTAGGCAACCGCGCCGTTCACGAGGATCGCCACGCCGCACACCGGCCCGGAGGTATCGATTGCAAGAATCTTCAAGGTCACAGACCTCTTTTCTCAGATATTGATCGGTCGGAAATCGCCCATGGGCGTCAGGGTGATCTCGCGATCGCTCTCGCCCACGGGTTTGAGCGTCACGGCGAGGTGCGTATCGGGAATCGCCTCCGGACACTGCGTCGGCCATTCCACCACGGCCACGCCGTCGCCGCCCAGGTATTCGTCCATGCCCATCTCGTACAGCTCCTCGGCGGACTCCAGGCGGTACCAGTCGAAGTGGTACAGCGGCACGCGGCCGTCGTCATACACGTTCAGGATGGTGAAGGAAGGGCTGGTGACCGGGCCGGACACGCCCAGGCCCTCGGCGATGCCGCGGGTCATTTCGCTCTTGCCAGCGCCCAGATTGCCGTAGAAGAGCAGGACGTCGCCAGGACGGAGCTGCTCCGCCAGGCGGCGGCCGAAGGCGCGGGTTTCCTCAGGGGAATGGCTCAGCATGGACAGTTCCTCTTTTCTGATCTTACCGCTTGGCGTGCAGCACAGGCGACAGGGGCTTATACACAAAATATGTGATTGCGCTGATGACCACGGCCTTGAGCAGGTTGAAGGGCACCGTGGACGTCAGGATGAACTCCAGGGACGGCATCGCCTTGGTCAGCATCGGGAACAGCAGGAACGCGTTCACCATCGCCGCGACGATGATCATCGCCACCGAGCCGATCGCCAGGCTGATCAGCGCACCCATGCGGGACTTCTTGCGCTGGTACACCAGCACTGCGGGAATCAGCATCGCACAGGTCATGATGAAGTCCGCCAGTTCGCCCACGCCGGCGGTGCCGCTGTGGGTCAGTCCAATCAGATCCTTGATGGCCACGATCATTACGCCCGGGCCCACGCCCATCGCGAAGCCGCCCAGCAGCACCGGCAGGGTGCTGAAGTCCAGCTTGTAAAACGGCGGGATAATGGTGATCTCCGGCCACATGAACAGCACGGCAGAGATCGCGCCCAGGATGGCAATGCGGGTCATGTTGGCGGTGGACAGCACTTTCTTACGGTTCATGGAAAAAGCCTCCTTAAAATGCGCACAGCCCCCCGAAGCAAATTCGCTCCAAAGGGGGCAGGAGACCTCGTTTCATCCCGCAATACGGGATGCATGAACGATCCTCGCCGCTTCCTTCTCTCATCCAGACTATACTGTCGGCACCGGAATCACACCGGTTCGGCAGGCAACGACCAACTCCGGAGAAGCGCATCGCTTTCCAGAAAATCAGTCGAAGACTGTTCGCGGGCTGTACCGCCGGTAGGGATTTTCACCCTGCCCCGAAGAAGCTTCAAGTGGCTTATGCTGTTTTGATGGCAGACGAAAACCGCCTGCGCTTACATCATAGCACAGGCGGCTGTACGTGTCAAGTTTTTCTGCAGCTTACAGCTCAACCACCGCCGGGCCCTCCGGACGGATGGCCAGCACATGGCAGCAGTTGTCGCCAAAGGCAGCCTCCATCGTCTCGATGAAGGTCTTCAGCTGCGCCTGGGGCACGAAGTTCAGCGTGGTGCCCGCGAAGCCGCCGCCGTGGATGCGCCACGCGCCGTCCTTGTCCATCAGCATGTGCTCCGCCATCGCCAGGGCCAGGGACAGGCTCTGGTCATCCGTGCGGGCATACACGTTCTGCAGGTACATGTAGGAGGAGCGGCCGGAGCAGATGATCTCCCACAGGAAGGCGAACAGGTCGTTGCGATCCAGCGCCGCCACCTGACGGGCCACGCGCTCATCCTCCTCGAAGAAGTGCATCGCGCGCATCAGGGCACGGTCGCTGACCTTGCCGCGCAGGACGGGCAGCGCCTGGTAGAACTCCTCGGGGCGCACGCGGCGCAGATAGCTCTCGCCCAGCAGCGCAGCCACCTGCTTCATTTCCGCAGGGATGGCGGCATAGTCGTCCGTCAGGTCGGCATGGGAGCCGCCGGTCGCCACAACCACCAGGGAGTAGCCGTACTTGGCAAAGTCGAAGGACATCGCGCGCACTTCGGGATCGTCGTTGCGGAAGTCCACCGTCACCAGGCCGCCGGCGGAGGACGCCATCTGATCCAGCAGGCCGCTGGGCTTGCCGAAGTACACGTTCTCCGCGTACTGGCTGATCTTGGCGCGGGTGATGAAGTCGATGGCAAAGCCGTTGTAGATCTTGTCCAGGATGGCACAGACAAGCACCTCAAAGGCCGCCGAGGAGGACAGGCCGCTGCCGGAGGCCACGGAGGAGGTCACCGCCGCGTTGAAGCCGCCGATCTTGTAGCCCATCTCCTTCATGCGGGCCGCCACGCCGCGCACCAGCGCAGCCGTGGTGCCCATCTCGGCCTCCACCACGTCCAGCTTGTTCAGATCCATCTTCAGCGGGGCGTAGCCGTCAGAGTAGATGTGCACCTCCATGTCCTCACGGGCGGACACAGCAGCCAGCGTATCCAGGTTGACCGCCGCTGCCAGCACGCGGCCGCGATTGTGATCGGTATGATTGCCGCCGATCTCCGTCCGGCCCGGCGCGCTGATGAGCAGCACCTTCTGCTCCGTCTCATGGAAAAGCTCCTCATGGCGCTTGAGGATGCCGGTGTAGCGCGCCGTCTGCTCCACAAGCATACCCTCGCGGTTGCCATAGAGGTGCATCAGACGCTCGATCACTTCGGGAGACTTCAGGCTGCGGATCATGCTCGCGTACTGGTTCATAGTGATACCATCCTTCCAAATTGTCTTTATCTGTATGCTGATCGTTTCAAGGTTCATTGGCGGACGCAGGCGCAGGCAGAACCGCCTGCTCAATGGGAAGACGCGCGTCCGCAGCCGCCTGCCAGATGGAAACCATTTCGTCCACGCCCAGGGCCTTCACCGTCTGGCAGAACTCATTCCAGGTCTTGTCGTTCAATTCCACATCGCCCGCCACAAACCAGACCATCTGCTGCTCGGCGTAGAGGGCTATGTTCAGGGCCAGCTCGTTCATGCGCTGCTGCTGCGCATCCGTCAGCCAGACCATGGGGTAAGGCATGCTGTCGATCACGCGCAGCTTTTCCAGCTCCGTCAGGATGTGCTGCGTGGCGCTTTCGTCCAGGCGCTTCTGGAAGTCCACCGAAGCCCAGCCAGGCATGGAGGCGTCGCCGTGGAGCGTGCCCTGCGGGAGGGTCACCTTCGTCAGCGTCTCGCCGGCGTCCGTCCACATCCAGGGGCCGTCCGGGCCCTCGATGTACTCAAACTCCTCGTCCGCCTCGCCGCAGGCCGCCAGGATGAAGCCCTCCTCACAGTAGAGGTGATCGACCCAGCGCATCATGGCGTCGGGGTCCTCGCAGGCCGTGGTGATGGCGAAGGTGCCGCGGACGAGATCACCCGTCAGATCGCGATAGACCTGGGCGTTATTGTACCACAGGGGCTCCAGCAGCTCGTACTGCTCCACCTTGCTCACATGCACCACGTCCACAGGCGAAGAGGCAAACATCACGCCGTAGATGACGTCCGTGCCCTCCTCCGGCTTTGCGCCCATGGAGCGCATGCCCGTGAAGCCGTAGCGGTCCAGCAGCTTTTCCTCCCAGAGCTGGTGCAGCCAGGTCAGGAATTCCCGGTTCGCATCGCTGGTGAGGATTTCGGAGACCGTGCCGTTTTCGTCCATGGTGACGTAATAGTCGTTCGCATTCACGCCGAAGGCATGGAGCAGGAAGCGCAGATCCCACAGGGACGAGAAGGTCAGCGGAACCTCGTCATTCCTTTTGCCGTTGCCGTTGGCGTCATTGTCGCGGAAGACGCGCAGGACATCCGTCAGCTCCTCCGCCGTGGTGGGCATTTCCAGGCCGAAGCGGCGCAGCCACTGCTGGTTGATCCACAGGCCGTTGTTGAACTGCAATTCGTCGATATAGGGCAGGGCGACGATCGCGCCATCGGGCATGGAGATCGCCTGCACCCACTCCGGATGCGCATCCAGCAGGGCCCGCAGGTTGGAATCCTCCGCGATATAGTCGCGCAGGTCATACAGCTTGCCCGCCGCGTACCACTCCTGCAGCTCCTGCGGGGAGAGGTTCGCCTTGAAGAGCACGTCCGGCAGCTCCTTCTCACCTGCGAGCATCTGCTTTTTCGCGTTTGCCCAGGCGTCCGCCGTGGTATACTGCTCCAGGTCGAGCTCCACGCCGGTGAGCGCCTTCATCCGCTCAAAGAAGCGGTTTTCTGTCCATACGTGTCCCGTTGCCTCGTCATCATATCCGGCCATGCTGAATGACTCCTCAGCATAAGCACCGGGAGTCGTCATCAGCATTACCAGCGCGAGGAGCAGCGCCCATAAATTTCCTTTGCGCATTGCATTCCCTCCGATAGGTATAGGTTTGACCTATACATTATAACTGAAATTGCCCCGTTTGACCAGTCCCATTTTCGTCAATTACGTCAATTTCCCGAAAATTTCTTTGTCTTGAAACAGTTACCAGCCGGGGGGATGCAGCATTTTCGTTCTTTGCGGCAAGAATGGTGACAAAGGGAGGGATGCGCATGAGTTTCCGCCGGTGGGTGCAGCCGGTTCTGTGGCTGCTGGCCCTGTTGCTGCTGGCCGGCGCAGCGTACTGGGCCTGGGACGCCTTTGCCGTGGCCTCCTGGCAGCAGCTCGATCCGGACAAGCTGACGCAGGTGGCGCAAAAGGGCGCGATCTGCGACAAGGACGGCCGCTACGTCACCACGCTGGTGGGCCGGGAGAACCGCACGGTCATCGATACCGCTTCCCTGCCGGACCATGTCGTGAACGCCTTCCTCGCTGCGGAGGATCTGCGCTTTTACAAGCATCCGGGCTTTGACGTGGTGCGCATCCTGGGCGCGGCGGCCTCCAACGTGCGCACCGGCGATTTCGGGCAGGGCGCGTCCACCATCACCCAGCAGCTGGTGAAGCTCTCCCACCTCTCCAGCCAGAAGACCATCGCCCGTAAGCTGGAGGAGATCTGGCTGGCCGTGCAGCTGGAGGCGATGTACACCAAGGAGCAGATTTTGGACATGTACCTCAACTTCATCTACTTCGGGCAGGGCGCGTATGGCGTGCAGGCCGCTGCGGAGGTCACCTTCGGGGTCAACGCCGCTGACCTCACCCCTGCCCAGGCCGCCAGCCTGGCTGCCGCC
>JBGVOA010000311.1:0-2479 GCA_045126095.1 Christensenellales bacterium
AACAGCTTTGAGCATGCTGCCGAAGGTGCGGCCCGACGCCGGGATGATGCGGACGCCCGCTTCATGGGCGCGGCGCAGCACGTCCGCCGTGTAGGGGGAAATGCTGTTGTCCGGTCGCAGCAGCGTGTCGTCCAGGTCAAAGGCGATGGCGCGGATGGGCATGGCGGGGCCTCCTGTCATTTTCGTAACAGAATGATTATAGCAGAATTTATGCCTTTGCGCTATGGTTTGCGCAAAAAAATCAAAGTCTCCGGCTGATTTGTGCATCTGTGCAAAAAATGACCATAATCGGGCAAATATTCGCAAGAATAACGGCAGGAATTTGTCTGCCGACGATGGAATTTAAATGGTAGAATCCGAAGATGCGTAAAGTATCCGGAAGGAGTGTTTATAAATGATGGATCGCAACGAAGCACGCCGCCTGGCGCATGAGCTTGTCAGCCAGATGACGGTGGAAGAGAAGGCCTCCCAGCTGCGCTACGATTCCCCGGCCATTGAGCGCCTGGGCATCCCTGCCTATAACTGGTGGAACGAAGCGCTGCACGGCGTTGCCCGCGCTGGTACGGCCACGGTGTTCCCCCAGGCCATCGGCCTTGCCGCCATGTTCGATGAGGACATGCAGCAGGAGATCGCCTCTGTCATCTCCACCGAGGCCCGTGCCAAGTACAACGGCCAGGCTGCTCACGGCGACCGTGACATCTACAAGGGCCTGACCATGTGGAGCCCCAACATCAACATCTTCCGTGATCCCCGCTGGGGCCGCGGCCATGAGACCTACGGCGAGGATCCCTACCTGACCACCCGCCTGGGCGTGCGCTTCATCCGCGGCCTGCAGGGCGATGGCAAGTACCTCAAGACGGCTGCCTGCGCCAAGCATTTTGCGGTGCACTCCGGCCCCGAGGCCATCCGCCATGAGTTCGACGCCGTGGCCGATGCCAAGGACATGTGGGAGACCTATCTGCCTGCCTTCGAGGCGGCGGTGAAGGAAGCTGACGTCGAGGCCTTCATGGGCGCCTACAACCGCGTCAACGGCGAGGCGGCCTGCGGCTCCAAGACCCTGCTGGTGGACATCCTGCGCGGCAAGTGGGGCTTTGAGGGCCATGTGACCAGCGACTGCTGGGCCATCCGTGACTTCCACACCCGCCACATGGTCACCAACACCGCGCCCGAATCCGCCGCGCTGGCGCTGAAGATGGGCTGCGACCTCAACTGCGGCAACACCTACCTGCACATGATGCAGGCCTACCAGGAGGGACTGGTGACCGAGGAGGACATCACCGTCTGCTGCGAGCGCATGTTCACCAGCCGCTTCATGCTGGGCCTGTTCGCGGACGACTGCGAGTATGATGCGATCCCCTTCACCGCCTGTGACACCGACGAGCACGATGCGCTGGCCCTGAAGGCCGCCGAGAAGTCCATGGTGCTGCTGCGCAACAACGGCGTGCTGCCCCTGGATCCTCAGAAGGTCAAGACCATCGCCGTCGTCGGCCCCAACGCGAACTCCATTCCCGCCCTGGAGGGCAACTACAACGGTGTTTCCAGCCGCTATGTGACCTTCCTGGAGGGCGTGCGCGCCTACGCCAAGGAGCACGGAATGCGGGTGCTGTATTCCGAGGGCTGCCACCTGTTCCATGACCGCGTGCAGAACCTGGGTATGGTGGACGACCGTCTGGCCGAGTGCGCCATGGTCGCTGAGGCGGCGGACGTGGTCATCGCCTGCGTGGGCCTGGACGCCACCCTGGAGGGCGAGGAGGGCGATACCGGCAACGCCTTTGCGTCCGGCGACAAGCTGAACCTCGACCTGCCCGAAAGCCAGCAGAAGATGCTGGATGCGCTGGCTGCCACCGGCAAGCCGCTGGTTACCGTGGTGGCTGTGGGCTCTGCGCTCAACATCCCCCAGGGCGACGCGGAAATCCTGGCCTGGTATCCCGGCCAGGCGGGCGGCACGGCGCTGGCGAAGATCCTCTTCGGCGAGGTTTCTCCCTCCGGCAAGCTGCCCCTGACCTTCTACCATAGCGTCAATGAGCTGCCTGACTTCACCGATTACAGCATGAAGGAGCGCACCTACCGCTACTTCACAGGCAAGCCGCTGTTCCCCTTCGGCTTTGGCCTGTCCTACACCGATTTCGAGGTGAAGGACTGCGCTGTGGACGCTCAGACCGGCTGGGTCACCGCCACCGTGGCCAACACCGGCAAGCTCGATGGCGAGACCGTCGTGCAGGTGTATGTCCGCGATACCCAGAGCCAGTGGGAGACCCCCAATGCGCATCTGGCCGGCTTTGCCCGCGTGGCCGTCGCGGCTGGCGAGGAGAAGCTAATCGCCGTTAAGCTGGACAAGAACGCCTTCACCGTCGTCAATGACGCGGGCGAGCGCATCGCTGACGGCAAGGTCTTCGACGTGCATGTGGGCCTGAGCCAGCCCGACGCCCTGAGCGTGGAGTTGACCGGTCAGAAGCCCCTGCACACCACCATCACCTTC
>JBGVOA010000312.1:0-6534 GCA_045126095.1 Christensenellales bacterium
GTGTCGACCTCCTCCCAGGTGATGGTGGGCGTGAGAGCCTCCACCGGCTCGGTGAGAGCCCAGTCGTTGGGGTCCATCTGGGGCTCGTTGGTCATGCGGACGCGCACGCCATCCGTTCCCCAGGGGTCGATCCACAGCTGGGTGCAGCCGCCGTAAATGGCCAGGCGGGAGCCTTCCTGTACTACTCGCATAGTCAATCCTCCATATCTCCGTATAGTAACCCGGTCGAACCGGTCGCCAGATAAAACCTGCCGAACACCCGCTTGTCGCCGTCGATGGAGTGGATGCGGCCGAACATCTGCTTCTCCGTGTTGAGGCGGGTGACCTCCGTGCCGTCGTCCCGCATTCGGTAAAAGCCGTACACACCGCCGACATTGCCGTTAAAATACACCATCTTCGGCTCGGCCGCATAGTCCCCGCCGGGACGGCCCAGGCCCAGGCCCACGCAGAACGCGCAGTCCTCCGGAGCCGTCAGCCGAAGGCCGGTGAAGCCGTCCGAAGCGCGGTCATAACGCAGCTTCCACAGGCCCTCCCCCGTGGCGACATACAGCACGCCGGGCTCGCCTGCTGCGGCGCGGATCGCCGTCGCATCCGCACAATCCACCTTGCCGAAGTGGGCGCGGGGCCAGCCCTCCGGAGCCGGACGCTCGCGGAAGGTGCAGCCGCCGTCCACCGAAACGTAGAGCTCACCCCGGTCGCCAAAGCCGTAGAAAATCTGCGGCTCGCACCGGTCGGCGATGGGCTTCATCATGCCCTGGGCCGGTTGGCCGGCTGCATTCAGAACCCGGCTGCAGCAGAAGCTCTTCCCTGCATCACGGCTGACAAGAACGTTGCGCGCATGCAGGAAGATGCGGTCGGCCAGGGCCCAGACGTAGGCCGTGCCATCCGCCGATACTGCGATCCATCCGGCGTTGGTGTTCACTCCGGATATCTTCGACAACAGGGCGTCCAAATCCTGCGTGAGGCCAAAGGGCATTTCGAGGCGCTGCCAGGTTTGCGCGCCATCCCGGCTGACGATGAGACCGCCCTTGGTCTTGCCCGTCCAGTTGCCGCGGGCCGTCACCACAATGTGGTCGGGATCGGCGTCCGGCCAGTCACAGCTCAGGCAGGTGATCCAGCGGTCGCCGCGCTCGTTGGCGAAGGAGTTCTCGCAATGCTTGTCCACAGCGGTGAAGGCGAAGCCGCCCAGGTCGCCGATCATGTCCAGCAGCTGCACCCGCCCGGAGGCCGGAGCGTGGCAGTTGATGTGGACGGTTTCCTCCATGCCGTCGCACCAGTCCGACCAGGTGACCGTGGCGTCCGTCAAATTAGATGTGCGGAATACGCCCGTGCCGGTGTTGAACCAGGCGACATCGGGGCGGTGGGGATCGATGATGAGGCCCGTCAGCCAATGGATGATGTTGTGGCTGCCGTTGTATTCGGGCTTCATGTAGGACAGGCGGAAGTCCATGCGGCCCGTGTGCAGGCCATGGAGGATGGTCGTCCAGGTGCTGCCGCAGTCACGGGAGAGGTAGACGGCGTCGCCATCCTGGTGCTGGCGGTGGATGGTGGCGCTCACCAGCATGCCGTGCTCTGCGCTGATGGCGGAGAAGCCCCAGTTGCCCTTTTCGGGGGTGACGTCCGCCATATCGGCGGGGCCGGATTCCGTGAGGGCGTAGCGGGCGATACGTCCGCAGGAGCAGTCGCCGCAGTCACAGGTGTAGCCCCGCTCGACATTCTGGCTGCGGGGGCCGTTGGCGGAGAAGGTGACGTAGAGGTACGCGCCGTCGGCACAGCAGCGCTGGGCCACCAGACCGTGGAGCTTGCTGCCCTCCACCGGGACGTACGCCGGCTGGGGGACAGTCTGCCATGTCAGGCCGTCATCGGTGGAGAGGTAGAGGCTGTGGCCGCGCCAGTCGTCCTGGCGGCGGGCAAGGCCTTCTGTGCCAACGAGGAGCCATTTGCCTATCCGGCTGACGAAGGTGCAGGCCGTTTCCGGGAATGTTTCCACGCGCTGCCAGGTTTGGCCCATATCGCCGGAGCGCCACAGGCCGTCCAGCTGGGAGGCCATCCACAATGCGCCCGCGTCAAAGAGGAGACGCTCGCCCGTGCCGCGCCCGTGGAGGTTGCCGTGGACGAAGAAGGGCAGCTCGCGCTTCAAGAAGGTCGCGCCGCAGTCCTCGGAGACGGTGAGGCAGCCGTGGCTGTCGGGATCGCGCATTCCGCTGGCGATGAAGAGCCGCGCGGGATCAGCCGGGTCGAGAGCCACGGAGATGGGGCAGGTTTCCCGCAGATCATCCGCGCTGACGTGGTCAATGAGGCTGACCCATTTCTGCTCCGCATAGTCAAAGCGGTACACACCTCCGATATCGGTGCGGCAGTACATGACGTTTGCGTCCGCCGGATGGAAGATAAAGCCGGTGACGTAGCCGCCGCCCCCGATGGGGAGATGGCGGTAAACATAGGGCATGGTATGGATAGCAATCCCTCCCGTGCGAATTTCATTGTGTGCAATCGTGTGCTGCCATTATAGCACATGATCCTGCAAACCGGAAGGGGGCTGCGCGAAAGATTTTACATGTGCGAACGGGCGGAAATGAAAATTCACCGGGACTGTCATGTTGGCAACTCCGCTGCACAACTGCGGAATGCTGCTGAGCACTTCGCCTGTGGTCACAGCCCCCTCTGTCTACGATCCCCAACAGCTGAACCACATAGCGAATCCCCCGGAGCGCAACGCTCCGGGGGACATTCGTCACTCGAAAATTCTCACAGGGGGCACAAGCCTGAACGCAACCAGCGCACCGGCAAGCCTCTCGGCGGCTGTCGATCAACAAACCAGTATGCCACGCGGCTTGCTTCACGCCTCCTGCGTATTCTGATCCGCCACGATATTGTTCGCCCAGAAGTCCGACTTCAGCATGAACAGGCCGATCACCAGCTTCACCACATCGATGAACTGGATGCAGAAGTACATCGTGACAACGTCCGCCTGCGTGTACCGGCTGAGGACAAAGGCCAGCACCGCCGGAACGCACCAGGTGTATACGCTGTCAAAGAGGAAGGTGATGAAGGTCTTGCCGCCGGAGCGGATGGTGAAGTAGGTGGCGTGCAGGAAGGCGTGGATGGGCAGGGACAGGCCGGCGATCACCAGCGTGCGGGCAGCCAGAGCACGGGCTTCCTCCGTCACGTCAAAGAGCTGGGGGATGAGGCCGGAGCACAGCGCCAGGCCCGCGCCCAGCACAATGTGGCTGACGACAGTGATGAACAGGAGCTTGGTATCCACATCGCGAGCGCCCTGCTTGTCGCCGCGGCCCAGGTACTGACCTACCAGGATGGACACCGCGTTGCCCATGGCGAACATGATGATGCAGAACAGATTCCAGGCGGTGGAAGTGATGTTCAGCGCTGCCAGGGCCGACATGCCGCGGGTGGAGTAGCACTGGTTGATGAAGGTCATGCCCAGAGACCAGAACACCTCGTTGAACAGCAGGGGCGAACCGGTGATGGCGACCTTCTTCAGCAGGGACAGCGGCACATAGCCATTGCGGAACGCGCCGCGCAGGAACACATAGCGGTTCTGATGCAGGTGCGCGTAGGTCAATACGATGGCCATCTCCACGTAGCGGGAGATCACCGTGGCAACGGCTGCACCGCGCACGCCCATCCCCGCGCCCCACATGGTGAAGGTCTGGCCGAAAACGGTCAGTTCCCGCACGTCATAGATCAGCAGGAAGTTCAGCACCAGATTCGTCAGCACAGCGATCACGCTGGCAACCATGATGGCGACGGTCTTGCCCATCTCGCGCATGGAGCCCGCGTAGCACTGCACCAGCACAAAGGGCGGCAGGCCCACCAGCATGATGCGCAGGTAGTCGTGGCCCTCCTTGAGCGCGAAGGCGGCACGGTCTGCGTCCACCTCGCCCGCCATGAAGAGGTTGATGAACGTATCGCCGAAAATGAGCAGCACGCTCAGGCCCAGCACGATCACCGCTGTGCCGAAATAAAGCTTGGCACGGAAGGACTGGCGCATGCCATCAATGTCCATTTTGCCCGCAAACTGGCTGCCAAAGATGGAAATGCCCGACAGTCCGCCGAACAGGGTGAGGTTGAATACCATCAGGATCTGGTTGACCACGCCAACAGCGCTCAGGCTTTCCTCGCCCAGGGAGCCAACCATGAGCGTATCCAGCATGTTGACGAAGGAGGTGAAGCCCTGCTGGATGACCAGGGGCAGGAGGATCACCAGCAGCGTGCGGTAGAAGGCCTTGTCGCCGATGAAGATTTTTCTGAATTTATTGAACATGGATGGGGTTCTCCTGTGCATATGTGATGTCTTCCCTATTGTAGCGGGATTTCCGGTGTTGTCAAGGGTGGGGACGGCGGGATGCCCTTCACCGGGATAGGGATCGCCGCGTTTCTTTGCCCGGCGGATGGTCTTGTCCAGCTGCCACACGTCCGGCAGGGGCTCGCCGCACAGCAGCGCGTCCATGCACGTCGCGGCGGCTTCCTCGCTGATATGCCCCTCTGCCGCAAGGTCGATGTACTCCTCAGCAGCGGAGGCGTCGGCTGCAAGGTCGGTGCGCGGCCCGACGCTGCGCATCAGGGCAAGGGCGGCTTTCTGCGTGATGCGCCCCTGCTGCCAGCGGGCGCCGATCTCCGCGCGAAGCATGGACTCCACAGCGTTCATGTCCGCCGGGTGATCCAACAGGTACTCGTGCAGGACGTGGCGGAGCTCTGCGTCATTCCGGCAGACGGACAGATCGAGGAGCAGGTCGCTGAGGGGTAAATCAGCCTGCAGCGCGGCTCTGATCTCCGCATCCAGCAGCGCCCGGTCGCCATTGTCCAACAGAAGCAGATGGACATGGGCGCGCTCGGGAGTCATCAGGCTCCCCCTTTCAGGTTGAGCAGCACCAGGGCTGCGAGGATCATCCCCAGGGCAATGAGCTTGCGGCGGCTCAGCTTCTCCCGGAAGCAGAGCACACCCACCAGCGCAACGGCGATGATCACGCCGACGGAGAAGCTGGGGTAGACCACCACGCCAGGCAGAGTCGTGAGCGAGAGCAGCAGGAAGCGGGCGGACATATAGTTCGGTACGCCGATGGCCAGGCCGCAGAGGACGTCGCTCACGGTGATCCCCTGCCGCTTGTACAGGCACAGGGCCACACACAGCACGAAGGCGGTGACGAAGGTGTAGAGCAGGTAGTGATCGTTCTGCGCCGGGTTACCCCAATGCTCAAAGACCTTGGCCATCAGGTCGCAGCCGCCGCACACCAGGAGCAGCGCCAGCAGCCCCGGAAGACTGCGCTGGCCGGATTGCGCCTGACGCTCCTGCATGACGAGGATGGCCGCTGCGGCAATGGCGATGCCGACGAGCTGCGTCCAGCGGGGCGATTCGCGGAAGATGGTGATGGCCGCGAGGGTGGGCAGCATCACGCCGAGCTTCTGGAAGGTGGCAGGCAGCACCACGCCGTTGCGGCCCATGTTCCAGCGCAGCAGCACGAAGCCCAGCAGGTACAGAACGCCGCTGAATGCGCCCGTTGCCACGGTGAAGGCGTGGCCCTCCCCTTCCGGGATGAGGGACCAGCCCGCGAGGACGCCGGCGGCAATGGTGCACATCAGGTAGTTGGAGGCGAGCATGGTCATGCCGTTGCGGCTGAAGCGGCCGGAGAGGCGCATAAGGACAGCCACGGCGGTGGAGGAAAGGATAGCGAGGAGCAGGTAGAGCATAGGAACCTCCGGGGAAAATTGGGAATTAGGAATTTAGGATGCGAGACTACGGTGAAAGAAAGCGCCGACCCCATGAGGAATCGACGCTGTAGGAATGAAAGAAATGGGTCGAAGCCCCGGAAATCAGAAGCAGTAACTCAATTCCGCATTCCGAATTCCGAATTTGCCCTTTTAGCCCAGCTTGGCTTCCAGGTCGGCCTTGAGGGACTCGTAGCCAGGCTTGCCCAGCAGGGCGAACATGTTCTTCTTGTAGGCCTCGACGCCGGGCTGGTCGAAGGGATTCACGCCCAGCAGGTAGCCGGAGATGCCGCAGGCCTTCTCGAAGAAGTAGCACAGGTAGCCGAAGTGATAGGCGTCCGCCTCGTCGATCTCGATGATGACGTTGGGAGTGCCGCCATCCATGTGGGCCATCAGGGTGCCCTGGTAGGCCTTGCTGTTGACAAACTGCACGGACTTGCCAGCCAGGTAGTTCAGGCCGTCGATGTCCTCAGCCGCCTCCTCGATGAAGGCCTCGCTGCGGGGATTCTTGACCCAGATGACGGTCTCGAACAGGTTGCGGGTGCCGTCCTGGATGAACTGGCCGATGGAGTGCAGGTCGGTGGAGAAGTTGGCAGCGGTGGGGAAAATGCCCTTCTGATCCTTGCCCTCGGACTCGGCGAAGAGCTGCTTGAACCACTCGCCCATCATGGTCAGGGCGGGCTCGTAGTTCACCAGGATCTCGGTGCCCTTGCCCTTGCGGTACAGGATGGTGCGCAGGGCGGCGTACAGCATGGAGGGGTTGCAGTCGATGCAGCCTTCCTTGCAGATCTCGCGGGCGTCAGCGGC
>JBGVOA010000313.1:0-8749 GCA_045126095.1 Christensenellales bacterium
AGGGCAGCCAGCACCTGCGTCACCCGCCCGGCAGGCTCCCGGGGCGCAGGCGGATGGAAGGGGCTCCCGGGCGTGAGGCTGCCCACCACGCGGCAGGGCACGCCCCGCGCCGATGCACCCGCCGGGGCCTCCACCGCCACCAGCAGCAGCATCCCAGGCTGCATCGTTTCTCCCTCCGGCCAGCGCAGCTCAAATGCGTCCATCTTCTTCTCCTCCTTGCAGCATTCGCCATGGGCGCTCATTTTCCGCGCCACGCCGTCAGTATAGCATGGCCCGCCGCGGCTGAAAACCGAAAAGGCTGACGTATTCTGACTTCCTTTGTCGAAAAAAGGCGGTGGAGCGCGATATGTGTCCCCGCCTGACGGAATTGTGCCCGCTTTCCCGCACAAAAAAGCGGACGCACCGCAGCGCATCCGCATGATGATTTTCGTATTTACAGCGTCTTCTCCGTCCGGCGGCGGGTATGCACCAGCGCACGCACCAGCGTTTCGCCCTGGCCGTCTGCCCGGACGCGCCGCACACCGGGGCTCTGCACCGCTGCGATCTCCCGTTCGCCGCTGCCCGCAGGGGCCGCGCTGACGGGGCTGTGCAGCGCCTCGTCGAAGGGATCGCCCGCCTGAGGCGCATACACCTGCAGGCCCAGCTGGAGCAGCGCCTGTTCCACCCGGTGCATCTGCCCGTTGAGGGCGGCGGAAAAGGCCGCCAGGGCCGCCAGCAGCGTTTCGTCCGCGCCATGGAGCTGCGCATCGCCCAGGATAGCAGGCAGATCGCGGCTCACCGTGCCCTGCAGCCCTGCATAGCTTTGGGCCAGGAAGCGATACTCCGCCCCGCCCAGGCGCTCCTCCAGCTGCCGGGTGATGAACTCCTTCAGCTCCTCGCGGCAGCCCTCGTAGGCAGCGGCGCGGCGGGCGCTCTCCTGCTCCGCCTCTCGCCGGGCAGCCTCGCGGGCCTCCTGCTCCGCCCGGGCCGCCTGAGCCAGCGCCTCCTGCATTTCGCGTTCCAGCCGGGCGCGCTTGTCCGCCATTTCGCGCGTCAGCTCGTCCTCCAGCTGATAGCGGCGGGCGTCCGCCTTGTTCTGCAGCTGGCGGCTGATCACGCCCTCCTCCAGTTCGCGGATGCGCTCGCGCATTTCATCCCGCTCCTGGCGCAGGGCGGCGTTGTCCTTGTCCAGGGCATGGTTGATGGCCCTGAGGCCCGCAATTTCCCGGCTGATGGCGCGCTCCGTTTCCACGGCGGGGGTCTGATCACGGGCGCTGACCAGCTGGTAGCTGACGCGGCGCAGGCGCTGGAGCATCTCCGGCATCTGCGGGTCGTCCACGCGGAAGGCGGGGCCGCTTTCCAGCTCCGCCCAGGTCAGCGGCTGATTCTCCCCCCGGAGGATGTGGGGCACCTGCTCCGTGGCGTCCTTCATGCGGCGGCCGTCCACGATGGCGGCGAAGCACTCCCGCAGGGCTGCAAATTCCAGCACAGGCAGCGCCTTTCCGCTGCCCTCGGAGATCATCTCCTCCAGAAAATCGCTGCGGCCCTCCACCGCCAGCTCCTCGTGGAGCGTATCGCGCAGGAGGATGAAATACTCCTGACGGGGCGTCCGCTGCTTCGGGTCGCGGCGGGTCTGCAAATCCTCCCGGTACAATTCCAGCGCCGTCATCCTTCGTCCTCCGCTCTGTCTTTCTCTGTCGCAACGTCGGCCCGCGCGTCTTTTCACGCCCGTTCCGGTTGCCTTTGCTGGCTTTCAGTATACCATTTTCCTCCGGGCAGTTCAAGAGGAAGAATTCCCCGGGGGACGGCTGTAAAATCCGCCGCTTCCTTCTTCCCTTTTGCCCCGAAGCGTGGTATGATAAAAGGGTATCACCACCCCACCGCTGCAAGACAAGGAGAATCCTTTATGATGAAGCGCATGCTGCAGCTGACCCTGCTGACCCTGGCCATGCTGATGCTGATCCCCGCGGCCCAGGCCGCCTCCGCCACCCCCACCCCGCCGCCGGTGATGATCCCCGCCGAGCCCGCCCAGCCGCCGCAGGTCATCCAGGACGCGCTGGACATCGCCTACACCGAGTGGGAGACCCTGGCCGGCAAGACCCTCCCGCGCTGCAACAAGTTCACCGAATGGCGCGGCAAGGGCGTCAGCTTCGGCTGGTGCGCCGGCTATGTGACCTGGTGCATGATGGAGGCCGGCGTGCCGATGCATGAGATCGAGCACTTCCTGGACACCTCCAGCGACACGCCCGAGGGCTTCTACCCCGTGGAGGGCGTGATGCACGTGCAGGAGGCCGGCGTGGGCAAGCTCCTGCGCGCCTACCAGCGCATGAACCGCACCACCATGGTCCCCCAGCCCGGCTACATCCTGGTGTACGGCTGCTCCTACAACAAGACCATCCATGTGGGCCTTGTTTACGATGTGATCGACCTGGGCGGCGGACGCTACCGCATCACCACCCTGGAGGGCAACATGTCCAACCGGGTGAAGATGTACATCCGCGATTATGACATGAACGCGGCCGTCAACACCAACAACCGCCGCTCCACCAACCTGACGGAGGTGCCCGAGGGCGAGCGCACCAGGCCTGCGAGCAGCTATGTGGACTACTCCATCGTGACCGCCAAGCCCTCCAGCAGCGCCTCGAACAAGTACAGCTACTATGTGCACTGCTTCCTGATGCCCTGGGTGCCCACGGAGCCCGTGGCGACTCCCACCCCCGCGCCCACGGCGGTGCCCACCGCCACGCCCGCGCCGGAGGCTACGGCAACGCCCGCGCCCGTGGCAACCCCCGCGCCTACGATGACCCCTGCGCCGGAGGCCACGGCCACCCCCGCACCGGAAGCCACCGCAACGCCCGCTCCCGTGGCAACGGCAACCCCTGCTCCCGAGGCAACCGCCGCGCCGGAAGCCGGCCCCGCCTTCCCCTGCCAGGGCAGAAACGGCGAATGCCCCTACGTCACCCGCGAGGAGGACGACCCCTTCTGCCGCGCCTGTGACCGCAACGACAACGGCGTGGAGGACAGCCAGGAATAATCCTGCGTCAAACACACCTTTCGCCCCAGCCTCCGTGCAACACCAACCACCGGGAGGAAAACAAACGATGCAGACCATCACCAAGATCGTGATCACCGGCGGCCCCTGCGCGGGCAAGTCCACCGCCATGAGCTGGATCCAGAAGCACTTCTCCCAGCAGGGGTGGACGGTGCTGTTCGTGCCCGAAACGGCCACCGAGTTCATCTCCGGCGGCGTGGCCCCCTGGACCTGCGGCACCAACGCCGAATACCAGGTGGTGCAGATGACGCTCCAGCGGGAAAAGGAGCGCCTCTTTGAGCAGGCCGCCCGCACCATGCCCAAGGAGAAGATCCTCATCGTGTGCGACCGCGGTATGCTGGACAACCGCGCCTACATGAACGACGAGGAGACCGACTGGGTCTTTGAGCGCATCGGGGCCAACGAGGTCGAAATGCGCGACGGCTACGACGCGGTGTTCCACCTGGTCACCGCCGCCAAGGGCGCGGAGGAGTTCTACACCACCGCCAACAACTCCGCCCGCATCGAAACGGTGGAGCAGGCCGTGGCGCTGGATGACAGGATCATCGCCGCATGGACGGGACATCCCCACTTCCGCATCATCGACAACGAGACGGACTTTGAGGAGAAGATGCGCCGCCTGATGCGGGAGATCGCGACCTTCCTGGGCGGCCCGGAGCCGCTGGAGATCGAGCGCAAGTTCCTCATCGAATACCCGGATATCGCCTGGCTCCGGAGCCTGCCCAACTGCAGCCGCATCGACATCATCCAGACCTACCTCACCGCGCCGGAGGGCGAGGAGCGCCGCGTCCGCCAGCGCGGCCACGATGGCCATTACCTCTTCACCATGACCACCAAGCGCGCCTTGACCGGCATGAAGCGGATCGAGGTGGAAAAGCGCCTGACCAAGGACGAATACCTGGCCGCGCTGATGGAGACGGACGTGACCCGCCGCCAGATCCGCAAAACCCGCTACTGCCTGACCTGGGGCATCCAGTATTTCGAGATCGACGTGTATCCCTTCTGGGACGACAAGGCCATTGTCGAGATCGAATTGTCGGACGAGAACGAGCCCATCGACTTCCCGCCCCAGCTGCACGTCATCCGCGAGGTGACGGACGATCCCGCCTACAAGAACGCCGAGCTGGCCCACATCTGACGGAGGTCCCGCATGCATGAGCCCTATGAGCGCCTCGTTCCCGGAGCAGAGAGCGCGGTGCTGTTCATCCACGGCATCCTGTCCACGCCCCGCTTCTGGGACGGCTTCGTTTCCGCCCTGCCCGGGGATGTATCGGTCGTCAGCCTGCTGCTTCCAGGCCATGGCGGCACGGTGCGGGATTTCGGGCGCGTCCACCGAGGCGCATGGCGGCAGCATGTGCACGGGGCGATCCTCCGCCTGAAGGAGAACCATGCCCGCGTGTATCTTGTCGGGCACTCCATGGGCGCGCTACTGTCCATCCTGGAGGCCGTGGACAGCCCGGAGAGCATCGCCGGCCTGCTGCTGATGGCCGTTCCGCTGCGCATCCGCGTGAAGCCCTCCGCCCTCGTCCACAACATGCTCAAGGGCGTGGGCCTGGGCGAAAGCCGGGAGGCGCTGGCGACCTACTACGGCACAGAGACCGACTGGCGCGTATGGCGCTACATCGGGTGGATCCCCCGCTATCTGGAGCTGTTCGCCCTCAGCCGCGCCGCCCGCAAGACCCTTCCACGGCTGACCACCCCCACCCGCGCCTTCCAGCACGGGCAGGATGAGCTGGTCTCCCCGAAGAGCGGCGCGCTGCTGGCTGGCTGCCCTGCTGTGACGCTGCGCACGCTGGAGGGCTCCATGCACCACGATATTGCTCCGGATGACCGGCAGACGCTGCTGGACGCGCTGGGGAAGTTTTGCTCGAAGTGAATACGCAAACAGACCGGAGACTTGCTTCCGGTCTGTTTTTGTGTCCCGATTTTTGATTGGAGTCCGCCACCTGCGCAGGGCCATGGCAAAGCCCTTTCCCTTTTTCCAGGCTGAAATGGGGATGCAGGCGTGCCTACCATGCCGAAATCCCCCGCCGTTCCAAGCTGCATACGCAGGGAGGAACAACGGGGGACGATCATATTCTCTTACTTCCGGGGCTTGCGGATCTTGTTCAGCTTGGCGTTGAGGGCCAGCAGATCCTCCTTGGTGAAGTTCATGTTCATCATGCCGCCCATCAGGGTGAACAGGCGCAGCACGGTGAAGCCATTCATCATGCTCATCATGTCGGCGTTGATCTCGAAGCCCATGGCCTTCATGCCGCCCTTTTTCTTGCCGTCCTTCTTCTTGCCGCCCATGACCTTCTTCATCAGGCCCATGAAGATCAGCTTGCCGCGGAAGGTCTTCAAAACCTCGCCCATCTTGCTGTTCAGGGAGAGACGGCCCGCAGGCTCCACCACGTCAAACCAGTTCAGGATCGTGCCCTTCTCCACCAGGCGATACGCCTCGTTGAAGGTATCCACCTTGCGGATGACGGACTCATCCTTGCATTCGCCTGCCACAGCCACCAGCTTGGTTTCGCCGGCATTGGGCACGTCGAAGCGGAAGAAGTGGTCCTCGGCGGTCTTCTTGCCCAGGGAAACGCCGTTGGCAAACAGCTCCACCTCGGGCTGGTTGGAGTACACGGTCACCTTCGTCACGTCCTCCACGCGGTCGATGTAGCGCTTGGAGGTCAGGTGCACGAAGGGATCGTCACTCAGCCAGGCCTTGTAGGCGTAGAAGCTGTCCTTCTTGTAGCTGCGGTCGAAGGTCACCAGGCCCTTGTGGTTCTGGCCGTTCTCGCCGCCCTCGGCACGGGCGTCAGCGCCGAAATCGAACATGTTCCAGACATGGGTGGCCCACATGTACTTGCGGGTGAAGAGCTGCTTGATCAGCTCCTCGTGGTAGAAGCTCTGGTACTCCTCGGTGTAGTCGCCCTGGCGGGGATCGGAGGTATGCCAGTTGAGGGCCTCGCAGCCATACTCGGAGCAGCCGATGGGCAGATTCGGATGCATGGCATGGAACTTGTCGAACCAGGGGCCGTTCATGGACGTCTCGCCGCCGTACCAGCCGAAGTAGTGGTTGTAGCTCACCACGTCGGGGATCTGCAGATAGGGATCGTCCATCTTGCACATGGACACCGCAGCGATGGTGGTCAGGCGGGTCTTGTCCATCTCGTGGCACAGATCGTTGAGGATGCGGTGGTTCTCCAGCAGATCGTCATCCGCGCCGCCGATGGAGATCTCGTTGCTCAGGCCCCACACCACGATGGAGGGGTGGTTGTAGTTCTGGGTGACGAGCTCCTTCATCTGGGAGATGGTGTTCTCCCGGCCGGTGGGCATGTGCTTGGAGATGTAGGGGATCTCGGCCCACAGCACCAGGCCGCGCTCATCGCACAGGTCGTAGAAGTACTGGGCATGCTGATAGTGGGCC
Organism: Christensenellales bacterium; assembly: GCA_045126095.1. Classification (GTDB taxonomy): domain Bacteria; phylum Bacillota; class Clostridia; order Christensenellales; family Aristaeellaceae; genus UBA11524. Next base: position 6,438 of record JBGVOA010000313.1, read on the forward strand.
AGGCGGATGGTGGTCGCGCCGACCTCGCAGATCAGGTCGATGTCCTGCTCATGATGCTCGGGCAGCAGGGCATTGCCGATGCCCCAGCGGTCCTGATGGCGGGACACGCCGCGCAGGGGGTACTCCTCGCCGTTAAGGATGAAGCCGTTGTCGGGATCGATCCTGAAGGTGCGGCAGCCAAAGCGGGTCTGCACGTTGTCGATCACTTCGCCGTTCTCCACCAGCTCCGCCTTGGCGGTGTACAGGTAGGGATCCTTGCGGCCGTGCCACAGGTGCACGTTCGGGATCTCCAGCACAGCCTTGGTCTCGGCAGTCTCCACCGTCCAGTTCTTGCAGCCGCAGCGGCTGGTGATGGTGTAGCGGATGGTCTGGCCATCCTTCTTGCCGGTGAGCCAGGTTTCCACGGTGACCTTGGCGTCCTTGCCCTCGATGACAGGGGTGACAGCGATGCCGGGGCCGCCGAAGTAATCCAGGTCGAAGTGGCTCTCGCTGACGCAGATGATGCTCACATCGCGGTAGATGCCGCCGTAGAAGGTGAAGTCCGCCATCTGGGGATAGACGGTCTCGTTGGGGGCGTTGTCCACGGCGATGACCAGCAGGCTCTCGGCCTTCAGGGCGTCGGTCAGGTCGACGCGCCAGGTGGAGTAGCCGCCGTCGTGATGGGCCAGCTTCCTGCCGTCCAGGTACACGTCGGCGGAGGAGTTAGCGCCCTGCAGCTCCAGGTAGTAACGGTCAGCAGCGGGCAGATCGGCCTTGACGATGGTCTTGGCATACTGGGCCGTGCCGCGGAAGTAGTCATTGCCGCCGTCCTGGCCGTCCACAGCGTTCCAGGAGTGGGGCAGCTGCACGCTCTCCCAGTCGGTCGGCAGTGCAGCGGGCAGCTCAGCGGTCTTGCTGAACACCCAGCCGGCATTGAAATTCAGGATCTGACGCATGGGAATATCCCTCCTAAACTCTCAAAAAGGCGGCAGACAGACTTCCCGCCTGACTGCCGCCGTATTCATCATACTCGCAGGCAGATGAATTGTCAAGGTTTACTTCGCAGCGTGGCGGGCCGCCAGCTCCTCGTTCATCGTGGCCAGATTCTTCTTGTCCAGGTTGTAGATCAGGCTCAGGCCAACGAACTGCATCACAGCGGACACAAGGTACAGCGCGGGCACCAGGTAGCGCATGCGGTTGGCGACCTCAACGGTCTGGTTGCCCTCGTTGGCGCCCACATAGCCCAGCGCCACCATGATGACCACAGCCAGTGCAGGGCCGACACCCTGAGCCAGCTTGCGGAAGAAGGAATGCAGCGCGTACACCGTGCCTTCCTCACGCTTGCCGGTCTTCCACTCGTTGTAGTCGATGGCGTCGCCCATCATGGCCCAGGAAACGGTGGAGTAGATGCCCATGCCCAGGCTGTTGATCAGCTGGCAGACAACGTAGATGGCGATGCCCTTGCCGTCAGGCGTGATGGGCAGCACCAGCATCAGCACGGAAGCGATGATAGAGCAGATTGCGCCGACGGTGGCCAGCTCCTTCTTGCCGTACTTAGTGACGAACTTGCGTGCCAGAGGCGTGAACACGACGATCGGAATCAGCGCAAAGGCGGACACGATGCCGGAGATCTTCACGTTGTTGAAGTAGGACTGGAACAGCACGGTCACAGCGGTAGCCGCACCCTGCATGCCCAGGAACATGCCCATGGCCGCCAGGGTCGCACCCACAGCAGGACGATTCTTGATGAAGTTCAGCATGGCCTTGATAACATTGAACTTCTCAAAGGCCTCGCCGGTGGTCGCCTTCTCCGAATCCTCGCGGATCTCGGTGTTGCGGATCATGTACTGGAAGCAGATGAAGCCCAGCACGCCCATGATCAGTGCCGCGATGAAGACGCGCTCGCCAATGAGGTTGTCCTCGGCGTCATAGATGATGGCGGGCAGGATCATGCCGGGCAGCATGTTGCCGAAGATGGAGCCGACAGAGCGCCATGCGGACAGGGAGGCGCGATCAGCGGGCTTGGAGGAGATCAGGGACAGGAGGCTGCCATAGGGCACGTTCGCCACGGTGTAGAAGGCGTCCCACACCACGTAGCCAGCGATGAAGATGATCATCTTCGCCCAGACGGGAGCATTGGGGAAGGGCAGGAAGCAGCATGCGCCGCCCACGATCAGGCCGATGGAACCAATCCAGATGTACTGCAGGAACTTGTTGCGCTTGTACTGGTGCTTGTCAGAGTCCACCAGAGTGCCGATCAGCGGATCGTTGATCGCGTCCCACACCTGCACGATGATCAGCAGCAGAGAGTACCACAGATCCAGCTGCATGAA
>JBGVOA010000314.1:0-1529 GCA_045126095.1 Christensenellales bacterium
CGCGGCAGATGATAATCGCTGGTGACGACGAGGACGTGATCGACCTCGCGGCCCTCCAGCAGCTTCACCGCATTGGCGATATTCTGGCGGGTGTTGAAGCTCCGGTCGTCCATGAGGATGCTATCAGCAGATACGCCCTGCTTCACCAGCTCGTCCCGCATGACGTGGGCTTCCGGTTCGGGCTCGTTGGAACCCTGTGCGCCGCAGACAACGATCAGACTATTCCGCGCCTTCCAGGCCTTGGCAGCCGCATCTATGCGCCACTGCAGCTGCAATGACGGCACGCCATCCGGCTTCACCTGCGCCCCCAGGACAATGATCGCGTCGTACTCACCCACCGGCGGCACATTCTTCTCCCGATAGCAGACCATTGCCACGACCCCCAGATAAAAGATCACGCCCAGGATGATGCAGATCATCCCCAGCTTGAACAGCCTTTTCAGATGCTTCATGGTGTTTCGATTCCTTTCGTTCAGGCCTCGTCGCCATCCCATGCATCGTCCTCCCGGAAATACCACTGCTTTCCACCGCGGGCAAGCGAACAGACATAATCGCCGTGCAGTGACATGCTGTAGCTTTGATTGCCCGCCACAACGACATGATCCATCAGCGCAATGCCCAGCTTTGCCAGCATCGCTTCCAGCTCCCGGGTAACGTCCACATCGCCGTAGGAAGGCACCGCATCCCCGCCGGGATGATTATGACACAGGACAACGCCATAGGCATTGTGATTCAGCGCAGTCTCCACCACCAGGCGCGGATAGGCAGGCACCTCCGAAAGGCTTCCCTCTCCTACAATGCGCTGCCCGAGCACCTTCATCTGCGTGGAGATGGAGATGACGTAGAAGCGCTCCTTGCGCAGCCCCGTCAGAAGGGCACGGCAGTACTCCTGCACATCGCTGAAATGGGTGAGTTTCCTTTTTTCCTCGCACAGGCACAGCTCGTACCTGCGGAACAGCGGCACCATCAGGGAGATGAGCGTTGCCGTTTCTTCACCAACGCCATCCACCGCGCAGAGCTGCTCTACAGGGGCCTCCAGCACACCCTTGAGGCTGCCGAAGGCGTCCAAAAGCCGATGCGCCAGGGGATTCACATCCCCCCGGGCACGGGCATAGAAGAGCAGCAGCTCCAGCACCTCATGGGGCTGGAAATTCTCAATACCCTCCAGGCGAAAGCGTTCCCGCAGGCGGCGTCGGTGTCCATCGTGCATGGTCATAGGGACTTCGTCCCTCCTTCTTTCAATTAACGAATTTAGTCGGCTATTTCTTCCAGCATCATGGCAAAAACTTCGCTGATCTGGCTGCCCAGCCGCTGCACCTCGCCCAACACACGGGCGCGGCCCTTCTCGGTGAGGAACCAGTCCTCCCGGGTATAGCCGGGCGTGGGCGCCGGGCAGACGATGAACCGCGTTTCCGGCATCGCCGCCTGATAATACAGCAGCGCCCGCCGCGCATGGAAGGCATGGCAAGCCAGGATTGCCGTCTTCACCGGAATACCTTGCTGCTCCAGCACCTTGCGCGAAAGCTGTG
>JBGVOA010000315.1:0-1393 GCA_045126095.1 Christensenellales bacterium
TGCGTCGCCGTGGCCCTGCCTGAGGGCGCAGCGGGCGGAATAATAGCGGCGGATGATCTCCTGGTGCGCCGCATCACGGCAGACCGCGTCGTCCGCAATGCAGTTACCGACCATGTTCACGCCCATATCCGTCGGGGATGCATAGGGGGACTTGCCGTAGATCTGCTGGAACACCGCGCTGAGCACCGGGAAAATCTCGATATCGCGGTTGTAGTTGACGGTGGTGACGCCATAGGCCTCCAGGTGATAGGGGTCGATCATGTTGTGGTCGTCCAGATCGACGGTGGCAGCCTCATAAGCGACGTTGACCGGATGCTTGAGGGACAGGTTCCAGATCGGGAAGGTCTCGAACTTCGCATAGCCCGCCTGCACGCCCCTTTGGTGCTCCTGATACAGCTGGCTCAGGCACACGGCCATTTTTCCGGAGCCGGGGCCGGGCGCCGTCACCAGCACCAGCGGACGGGTCGTTTCCACATATTCGTTGCGGCCAAAGCCCTCGTCGGACACGATGTGCTTCACATTATAGGGGTAGCCTTCGATGGTGTAGTGGCGGTACACGCGCACGCCCAGGGACTCCAGCCGCGCCTTGAACTGCACCGCTGCATGCTGCTCGTTCCAGCGGGTCAGCACCACGCTGCCCACATACATGCCGATGCCGCGGAAGGCGTCGATCAGCCTCAGCACGTCCGCATCATAGGTGATGCCCAGATCGCCGCGGGTCTTGTTCTTCTCAATGTCATCTGCATTGATGACAATGACAAGCTCCGCCTGCTCCTTGAGGGTCAGCAGCATAGAGATCTTGCTGTCCGGCCGGAAGCCCGGAAGAACGCGGGAAGCGTGGGTATCGTCAAAGAGCTTGCCGCCCAATTCCAGATACAGCTTGCCGCCGAACTGCGCGATTCTGCGCAGGATATGCTCGGATTGCATCGCCGTGTATTTGTCATGGTCAAAACCAATACGCATGCCAGATCCCTCCATTATGAAATCAGCCCATACCGTTATATTATATCACGCCGCAGCCACCGGCACAAGTGGCAGAATTGTATTTTTCCCGCTCGCAGATCGCAGGTTTCACTTGCACAAAATCCCGTTATGATATAAAATAGGATAGGGTGTAAGCGTTTCCCTATCCCCATACATCATTAAGGAGTGTTTTTCATGGCTCTGAAGAATTACGAGTTCTGGTTTGTTGTTGGCTCCCAGTTCCTGTACGGCCCCGAGGTGCTGGAGACCGTTGCCGCCCGCGCGCAGGAAATGGTGGACAAGATGAATGCCTCCGGCAATCTGCCCTGCAAGCTGGTCTACAAGGTGACCGCCAAGACCAACAAGGAAATCACCGACGTCGTGCGCGAGGCGAACTACGACGACAAGTGCGCCGGCATCATCACCTGGT
>JBGVOA010000316.1:0-1762 GCA_045126095.1 Christensenellales bacterium
GCGCTGCTGGAGCTGCTGAAGCTTGGCGAAATGCATCTGGACCAGGAGGGCGTGTACGGCGATATCATTCTCTATCCTGGCCGTAAGCCGGATGACGCGCCTGAACCCGAGGCTCCTTCTAAGCCCCGCAAAGCCCGCAGGATCGAGGCGGAAATGGCCCGCCAGGAAGCACAGGAGGAAATGTTCTGATGGAAAACCAACACGAAGAGCTCCGGGAGACGGGCGGCAACCTTGCCGGACGCATCGAGGCAATCCTGTTTGTGGCAGGCGAGCCCGTCCGCATCGAGGAGCTGGCGAAGGCCCTGAGCGTTTCCGTCCGCGAAATCGAGACGGAGCTTGTGCGCATCCGGGATGAATACGATTTTCACCAGCGCGGCTTCACCCTGAAGCGCTTCGGGCATCAGGTGCAGCTGGCGACGCGGGCGCTGTATTCGGCGGACGTGGTGCACCTTCTCCAGCCCGTGCAGAAGCAGAGCCTGTCCCAGGCTGCGATGGAGACGCTGGCGGTGGTTGCCTACAAGCAGCCCGTCACCCGCGCAGAGGTGGAGCAGATCCGCGGCGTGAAATGCGATTACTCCCTGCAATCGCTGATGAATAAGGAGCTGATCATGGAGGTGGGCCGCAAGGAGGCCCTGGGCCGCCCGATCCTCTATGGCACGACGGAGAACTTCCTGGCGCATTTCGGCCTGACCACGCTGGAGGATCTGCCTGCGCTGCCGGAAATCCCTGCTGAGAAGCCTGAAGACGACCTGTACCCCGACGGCGTGCCTGAACTCACGCCGTAATGAAGAAAGGAGCCGATCACCCATGGAAAAGAAGATCCTCGTTGAAGGCATGATGTGCAACCACTGCAAGATGGCGGTGGAGAAGGTGCTGTCTGCCGTTCCCGGCGTTACAGCTGCGACCGTTGATCTTGAGGCGAAGACGGCCTGTGTCGTGTGTGGCGAAGAAGTCAATGACGCAGCACTGTTTGCGGCCATCGAGAAGAAGGGCTTCACGCCTGTGAAGGTGCTGTAAGCGCGAACGTCCGTCAGGAGACTGTCGGACGTTTTCTTTTGCATTTCTGTTCACAAAACGCCTCCAGCCACATAATCTGCCAGTGAAAGCTCCGGCGCACCTGCCCATGATACGGAGCTGAACCGACAAGGAGGCGTGATGAGATGTCCTTCTACAGCTATAAGAATGCCACACCTGCCTGCTGCCCCGGCACGATCAACGGCAATGCGCTGGACGGCCTGCAGGAGAAGGTCTGCGTGCAGGTGAAGCGCGTGTATGACAGCGCTTTGCAGCAGCAGCAGATCGACAATGCGGTGGTGACCATTACCAGCTTTGCGCAGGTCAGCAGCGGCTGCAACACGTGCAGCAACGGCTGCGGCTGCGGGAACGGCTGCAATCCCTGCGGCAATGGCTGCAATGGCGGCTGCAGTTCCTGTGCAGATGGATGCGACGGTGTGCCGCAGACGACCGCTCCCGTACCGCCCATCGTGTTTGAAAGCTGCCGCAGCTCCACCACGGAGGCAGCGCTTCGCAACCTGAGCGTCGAGCGACTGTGCGACCGGCCCTGCTTTGCCCGCGTCCGCGCAACGGTGGATGTTCCCATCGACATCCTCTTCACCGACAGCCGCTGTGTTGAGTATGTCGGCAAGGGCGTTGTGTCCGTCAACCGCGATGTGCTGCTGAGCATCCCTGACGAATCTATCGTGCCCTACTGCATCGAGGCGATGGCCAGCGCCATCTGCGTGTCCGGCTGCTACATCGGCAA
>JBGVOA010000317.1:0-2080 GCA_045126095.1 Christensenellales bacterium
CAACGGTCAGCAGGGAATCATCGGCGTCATCGGCCCCACGCGCATGCAGTACAGCCGCGTGCTGGCGGCGGTGAACATGATGGGGCGGCAGCTCTCGCAGCTCTTCAGCGCCCCGAAGGACGATGGCCCCCGCAGGCTGGAGTAGCCCGGCGGACAGGATAACGCCCGCGTCCACCGGATGCGGCGCAAATGAGGAAGAACAATGAGGAAAGGCAGAAAGAGCCGGATGAACGAGCAGGAAATGAACCCGCAGGAGACCCCTGTGGAGGAAGTGGTCGAGACCGTGGAGCCCGCGGAGGCGGAGGAGGTCATCGACATTGCAGCGATGATGGCCCAGGCCGCCAAGGCGGATGAGTACCTGGCCCTGGCCCAGCGTACCCAGGCGGACTTCGATAACTTCCGCCGCCGCAACGAATCCGTGCGTGCGGACGCGATGGTGGAGGGCCAGCGCAGCGTCGTGAAGGCGATGCTGCCCGTGCTTGACAACCTGGAGCGCGCCCTGGCCGCCCCCGCGGGCGAGAACGACGCGCTGCGCACGGGCCTGGAAATGACCCACAAGCAGATGCTGGCTGCCCTGGAAAAGCTGGGCGTGACTGCCGTCAACCGTGTGGGCGAGGTCTTCGACCCCAATGTGGAGGAGGCCATCATGCAGGCTCCCGCCGATGCGGGCGAGCCCGGCACCGTCGCCATGGTGCTGCAGAAGGGCTACCTGATGGGCAGCCACCTGCTGCGCGCTGCGATGGTTCAGGTCGTGGCGGAGTAAACTGACAACAACGAATCAATATATAAGGAGTAATGAACAATGAGCAAGATCATCGGTATTGACCTGGGTACCACCAACAGCTGCGTCGCCGTCATGGAGGGCGGCCAGCCTGTCGTCATCCCCAACGCGGAAGGCAACCGCACCACCCCCTCCATCGTGGGCTTCGCCAAGGACGGCGAGCGCCTCGTCGGCCAGATCGCCAAGCGTCAGGCCGTCACCAACCCCACCCGCACCGTCATCTCCATCAAGCGCGAGATGGGCACCTCCTACACCGTTGACATCGATGGCAAGAAGTACGCCCCCCAGGACATCTCCGCCATGATCCTGACCCGCATGAAGGAGACTGCTGAGGCCTACCTGGGCGAGACCGTGAACCAGGCCGTTATCACCGTGCCTGCCTACTTCAACGACGCGCAGCGCCAGGCCACCAAGGACGCCGGCCGCATCGCCGGTCTGGAGGTCCTGCGCATCATCAACGAGCCCACCGCCGCCTCCCTGGCTTATGGCCTGGACAAGGACGGCAACCAGAAGATTCTGGTGTACGATCTGGGCGGCGGCACCTTCGACGTGTCCATCCTGGACATCGGCGACGGCGTGTTCGAGGTGCTGGCCACCAACGGCAACACCCGCCTGGGCGGCGACGACTTCGACCAGCGCCTGATCGACTACGTGGCCGAGCAGTTCCAGCGCGAGAACGGCATCGACCTGCGCAAGGACCTGACCGCGGCCCAGCGCCTGAAGCAGGAGTGCGAGAAGGCCAAGATTGAGCTGTCCGGCACCACCGCCGCCACAATCAACCTGCCCTTCATCACCGCTGACGCCACCGGCCCCAAGCACCTGGAGCAGACCATCACCCGCGCCAAGTTCGACGAGCTGACCGCCGACCTGGTGCAGGCCACCATCACCCCCATGGAGAAGGCCCTGAAGGACGCGGGCCTGACCTACAACGACATCAGCAAGGTCATCCTGGTGGGCGGCTCCACCCGTATCCCCGCTGTGCAGGCGGCTGTGAAGCGCGTGACCGGCAAGGAGCCCTTCAAGGGCATCAACCCTGACGAGTGCGTGGCGCTGGGCGCTGCCATCCAGGGCGGCGTGCTGGGCGGCGAGGTCAAGGACGTGCTGCTGCTGGACGTCACCCCCCTGTCCCTGGGCCTTGAGACCGAGGGCCACATCTTCACCCGCCTGATCGATCGCAACACCACCATCCCCACCAGCAAGTCCCAGGTGTTCTCCACCGCTGCGGACGGCCAGACCTCCGTTGAGATCCACGTGCTGCAGGGCGAGCGCCAGATGGCCTTTGACAACAAGACCCTGGGC
>JBGVOA010000318.1:0-5886 GCA_045126095.1 Christensenellales bacterium
CATAGGCGTCGGGGAAGGCGGCGATGTTGTCGTGGATGCAGGCCAGCTGGGCCGCGTGGATGACGGACTCGGCGGATTTGTCGGCAGAGCCGAATGCAATGTTATTATGGATCGTATCGGAGAAGAGGAAGTTGTCCTGGGGCACGCAGGCGATGCCCTCGCGCAGGACGCCGAGCGGGTACTCGCGGATGCTGCGTCCGCCGATGGTGATCATTTCAGGGTCGCTGACGTCATACAGGCGGGTCAGGAGGCTGGGGATGGTGGTCTTGCCCGTGCCGGTGCGGCCGATGATGGCCAGGGTCTCGCCGGGCTTCACGGTGACGGAAATGTCGCGCAGCACGGTCACGTCCTCGTGGCCGGGGTAGGCGAAGGTCAGGCCGTTCAGGCGGATTTCGCCGGAGAGCTGCGTGAGGCTGTGGTCGGTCATTTCGTCGTCCACGATGTCCGGCTTCTCGCCGAAGATGCTGTGGATGCGGCCCAGGGACGCCGTGCCCTGCGAAATGCTGGTGATGCACTCGCCCACGGCCATCATCGGCCACACCAGCATGCCCACATAGCTGTTGAAGGCCACGAACTGGCCGGGGGTGATCTCGCCGTGGATGGCCAGGTAGCCGCCGTAGACGAGGGTAGCCAGGCTGGACAGGCCGATGATGATGTCCATCAGGGGCATCATCAGGGCGTGGAGACGCACGACGTTCAGATTCTTTTCCTTGGTGGCCGCGGTGGTTTTGGCGAAGGCAGCCAGCTCCTTGCGCTCCTGCACGAAGGCCTTGATGACGCGGATGCCGCTGATGGTCTCCTGCACCTGATCGCTCAGGGCGGAGAAGGCCGCCTGCTTTTCGCGGAAGCGCTTGTGCATCACGCGGCCGTAGAACACATCGCCCACGGCGATGACCAGCAGGGGGATGATCGCTACCGCCGTCAGCCGGGGATCAACAGAGTCGATCATCTGCCAGAGCACCAGTATCATCATGACCGTGGCGTCAAAGGCGGTGATGACCGTCATGCCCAGCAGCTGGCGCACGGCCATCAGGTCGTTGGTGAAGTGGGCCATCAGGTCGCCGGTCTTGTGCTTGTTGAAGTAGCGCATGGACAGGGTCGAGAGGTGACCGTACATGTCCTGGCGGATTTCCTTCTCAATGGAGCGGGCGGCGCCGAAGATAAAGAAGCGCCAGCAGAAGCGCCCGATGGCGATGGCCGCGCCCATGCCCAGGATCATCCACACGATGCGCATCGCATCCTGCATGGTGAATACGGCGGTGGGCGGCGTGGCCAGCGCGCCGGTCAGGCCATCGATGATGTGGCCGGTATACTCGGGCACATACACGTTCACCTGGTCGACGATATAGAGCGCCAGGATGCCCAGCACATACTGCCACCAGTGGCGGGCGATATAGCGTCCGGCGAACCGTAGGGTTTTCATTGCACAATACCTCCGGATGGAAATTCGCAATCTGAAGCGTGGACTGAAAAGTCAGTGTCTTTATATAGTAACATACTTTTGTGCGAATGTGTAGCGATTCTCAGAAGAATTTGGCGGCGCAAAACTTAAGCTCAGCGAGAATTCAATGCAAACAAGCCCCCTTCCGGAGCGCTGGCTGCGGAAGGGGACTGCTTTGTCCAATGCACCAAAAAACCGCCCGGAAACCCGGACGGTCTGTATTCATCGCTCTGATCAGCCGTGCTGGCCGTCGGCCTGCAGCTGCATGTTCTCCACCACGATGTCGTGGATCTCGCCCAGGGTCGCGCAGTACTCCAGCACTTCCCAGGGCTTGTTGGTGTGGAAGTGGATCTTGATCAGCTCGTCGTCGCCCACCGCCAGCAGGCAATCGCCCTCGAAATGCTCGGTGATGTAGTCGAAGATCTCGTCCTCGTCCAGGTCGTGGCCCTCAATCAGCAGCTGGGTGTCAAACTTGAACTCCAGAATGTCAGCCATATGTCAAAGCTCCTTTTGCATCCTTGTATTATTATGCGCAAAGCACACACATTGGGGGTATTCGTCACAAATGTAGAATTTCCTGCCTGTTCAGCGGATTTTCACAAACTTCCAGTCATGCCTGCCAGCCCTTGCATACGTCCACCCAGGCTTCCATGCCGGAATGCCTCTCCAGCTCGGGGATGGTCAGCTCGATGGCGCTGTTGCTGCTGCCGCAGGCGGGATAGACCGTGCTGAACCTGCGCAGGGATTCGTCCAGGTAGACCTTCACGCCCTCGTTCACTGCAAAGGGGCACACGCCGCCCACGGCATGGCCGATGAGGGCGACCGCCTCCTCCGGGGTCAGCATCTTCGCCTTCACGCCGAAGCGCGCCTTGTAGCGGGGGTTATCGACCTTTGCGTCGCCTGCGCAGACGATGAGGATGGGCCCCTCGCCGGTCATGAAGGAGAGGCTCTTGGCGATGCGGCAGCCCTCGCAGCCCAGGGCCTGGGCCGCCAGCTCCACTGTGGCGCTGGATACGTCGAATTCCATGATGCGCTCCTCCATGCCCTCGCGGCGGAAGTAGGCGCGAACCTTCTCAATGGACATTGTATACAATCCTCCTGCGTGTGATGAGCCCCATTATAGCATCCCCGAAGGGGCGTGTAAACCGGAAAACCGCTTTTCTTTTGTACTTCTGTTTGCATCGGCGCAAAAATGTGCTATACTGTCCCCAATGAGATCGGACAAAACGCATGCCGCGCGATGGCGGAATGCTGACAGCGTTTCTTTCCCCCAAAAAACAACATCATACGGAGGCCGTTATGTGCGCAATGTGGGAAAAGCAGCAGGGTGTTTCCGGGCAGTTCACAACCTATGACTACGACAGGAAGCAGAAGGTCGTCTACATTCCGCCGGGGGAGAAGAGAACCCTCGTGGACGCCCATGGAACGGGCATCATCCAACGCTTCTGGATGACCTTCCCCGGCTGGTTCTGGCAGCACTGGAATCAGGATGCAACCATTGACCAGACGATCCTGCGCAAGCTGATCCTGCGCATTTACTGGGACGACAGCCCCTTCCCCAGCGTTGAATGCCCGGTGGGCGACTTCTTCGGCGTTGGCCACTGCGCCTATCGCCATTTCACATCCAAATACATCTCCATGTCCTCCGGCGGCTTCACCACCTATTTCAGGATGCCCTTCCGCACGGGTGTGCGGGTGGTTGTGGAGAATCTGCACGAGAGCGTCCCGGTCGATATCTTCATGAACATCAGCTACATCCGGTACGACCATCTGCCGGACGTGCGCTACTTCCACTGCCAGTACCGCCAGGGTACCAGCGACGGCTATGAACCGATGGAGATCCTGAATGTGCAGGGCGCGGGACACTACAGCGGCTGCGCGCTGTCCATCCAGGGCAAGGACAAGGGCCGCATGTACTACCTGGAGGCACCGGAGTTTTTCTTCATCGACGGTGAGGAGCGGCCCTCCATCTGCGGCACGGGCCTGGAGGACTATTTCAACGGCGCGTGGTACTTCCGCGAGGGGGAATTCGCTGCTGAGCTTTACGGCGTTCCGCTCAAGGACAGCCTCAATTCCATGATCAGCATGTACCGTATCCATGAGGATGACCCCGTCATCTTCTCCACCGGGCTGCGCATGATCTTCGATAACCCCATGACCATGCTGGAGCTGCGGGAATTCCGCTATTCGTCCACTGCCTACTACTACATGGACGCTCCTGCGCCGCTCATGCCCCTGCCCCCGGCGTCGGAGCTGGTCAATGTCTACCGTTTCCGGGATATCGATCACATCTCCATTCCTTGAGGAGGATTCTGCCTGCCTCCGCGACCTGTCCCGTCTGTGCATGCGGGGGAGGCGCGGGGGCGTTTTCCGTCTGACGCTGCCGGGGCATTCTCATTTTTCCTGTTTGCGCCCGCCGCAAAATGTGGTATACTGATGGCAATGACACCAACCGGAGGGATTTCTATGTCCGACACCTTCCTCATCGTTGACGGCAACAGCCTGATGCACCGCGCTTTCCATGCCCTGCCGCTCATGGACGCGGATGGCGTGTTTACCAACGCCATCTACGGCTTTCTGAATATGCTCCTCAAGGTGATCCGCGAGGAAAATGTGCGTTATGTCGCCGTCTGCTTTGACGAGCACGGCCCCACCTTCCGCCACACCGCCTATGCGGATTACAAGGCCGGCCGCTCTGCCACGCCTGATGAGCTGCGGCAGCAGTTCCGCACCATCCGCCAGCTGCTGACGGACATGGGCATCCGCTGGTACACCCTCATGGGCTGGGAGGCGGACGACCTGCTGGGCACGCTGTCCCTGAAGGCCGAGCCCAGCGGCGTGCGGCCGCTGCTGCTGACCGGCGACCGCGACGCGCTCCAGCTGGTGGACGGCAAGACGGAGCTGATGTTCACCCGCAAGGGCATCTCGGAGACGATCCTGTTCACGCCCGCCCGCGTGCACGAGGAATACGGCTTCGGCCCCGATCAGGTGACGGACTGGAAGGGCCTGGCCGGCGACAGCAGCGACAACATCCCCGGCATTCCGGGCGTGGGCGACAAGACCGCCATGAAGCTGCTGCACCAGTACGGCACGCTGGAGAACATTCTGGCCCACGCGGGCGAGGTGAAGGGCAAGCTGGGCGAGAAGCTCCAAACCTGGCAGGAGCAGGCCCGCATGTGCAAGGCGCTGGCGACCATCCGCCGGGATGCGCCGGTGGATTTCCGCCTGTCCGACTGTGCGTTGCCTGAGCTCAAAAACGCCATCCCCGCGCTGAAGAAGCTGCGGCTGAACGCGCTGGTGAAGCGCATCGACAGCGAAGCAGCCCAGTCCGGTGCAGGTGTTTCGATGCAGAGCGCGGCCCCCGAATCGGTGGAGGTGGCTCCGCTGACGCTGCTGGACTTTAGCGCGGCCGTGGTCATTGACACGGCGGAGGCGCTTGCGGCGTGGCTGAATGCGCTGCCGGAGGCTGCGTACCCCCTTGCGGTGCACCTTGGCGATGTATCGATGTCCATCGCGGCGCAGGACGGGCAGTGGGCTGCGGTCAGCCTTGGCGGCGACCTGCTCATGCCCGGCTTGGATCCCATGGAGGTGCTGGCATTGCTGGCGCCGGTGCTGTGCGCCCATCCGGCGGTCGTGCACGACGGCAAGCGCCTGTGGCATCAGCTGCGCAAAATGAATCTGCCCCTGCCGGACCGTTTCGACTGGGACACGATGCTGGGCGCATACCTCATTAATCCGCAGGAAAAGAGCTACTCCTTCGCGGCCCTTCGCGGCGACATGCCGGAGGACGCGCGCGGCGTGGCCTCCCTGGCGGCGTGGCAGAAGACAAAGATCGCCGCCGACCAGATGCTGCACCTGATGCAGGACGTCGAAATGCCCCTCTCCCGCGTGCTCTTTGATATGGAATCCGTCGGCTTCACGGTGGATACCGCCTTCCTGCGCCAGCTGGGCGACCGCTATGTCGCACAGATTGACGAGGCGAAGTCCGCCTTCTACGCCGCCTGCAGCCAGATGGCCGGACAGACGGTGAAGCCCATCAACCTCAACTCCACCCAGCAGCTGGGCGACCTGCTCTTTGAGCAGCTGGGCCTGCCCCACGGCAAGAAGACCAGCAAGGGCTACTCCACCAGCGCGGAGGTGCTGGAGAACCTGCGGGACATCGCGCCCGAGGTCATCGATCCGCTGCTGCGCTACCGCCAGCTGACCAAGCTGAATTCGACCTACATCGAGGGCCTGCTGCGCCTGACGGGCCCCTCCGGCCGCGTCCACTCCACCTTTGACCAGGTGGCAACGGCAACGGGCCGCATTTCCTCCAGCGAGCCGAATTTGCAGAATATCCCCGTGCGCACCCAGGAGGGCCGCGAGATCCGCCAGGCCTTCCTGCCCCAGCCCGGCTGGGTGCTGCTGGATGCGGACTACAGCCAGATCGAGCTGCGGCTGATGGC
>JBGVOA010000319.1:0-1775 GCA_045126095.1 Christensenellales bacterium
ATCCGGGTCAGCCCTCCTTTGAAATCACATTAGGAATATTGTAGCATGACACTAACAGGCCTGTCAAGGGGCGGCCTGTGTCCTGTCAGGCGAATGAAAAGGGAGGGGCGAACCCCTCCCCTGCGGCGCTTACTGCACCGACATGCCGTACTCCGTCCTGGTGGAACGCTCCAGCATTTCCACAATGCCCTCCGCATCCACGGCCAGGCGGATGGTGGTGATTCTGTACACGCCCTCCGGATGGTCATCGGTGGTGCTGTGCTCGGTCACGACCACGATGGCTTCGCCCTCCTTCAGGCCGGTGAAAAACAGACCGACGCATCCGGACTCCTCCGGATTCTCTTCGTCCGGCGCAAAATACACATCGTCGAACTCCACCACATCCGCACCTTCGACAATCTCCGCAGACCAGTCATCCAGCCCGGACGTCTCCAGCATATACACATTGCCCAGCACCACCGAAATCTCGTCGCTCTTCAGCGTGTAGACCACGTCAGCCTCAACCTCCGGCGCCGGCACATCCATCAGCTGCACCAACTCACCCACCCAGCCGTTCTGCTGCGCGGCGTACCAGGCTTCGGCGATGGCCTTCACCTCGCCGACCCAGGCAGTCAGCTCGTCGTCGGTCAGGTCGGCCAAGCGCAGGGCCTCCTCCGCCAGGATGCTCCCGGCAGGCTCCTGCGTGCGCAGGTCGGCGGCATAGGCGAACATCACGTCGTCACCATACCGGATCTCGACCTGCTCCGTGCCGGTCAGATCAAAGCCGTCCACGGCGCAGTCCACCACTACATCAACACACAGAGGCTCTTCGGCAGCCGTGTTGCGGCCATTCAGGCAGAGGCGGAAGCCCGCATCGGTCACGTTCGCCTCCAGGGCGTAGGCCAGCTCGCAGGTCTTGGAGATGAAATCAAAGCCGTGGCTTTCCTCATTCCAGACGTGTTCCGTCGTGGGATACTGGTACAGGAGGTTCGCCGTCAGGGTCGTTTCGCCGGCCTCACGGCTGACGTTCCAGTTGAACGCGCCGCTGATCTGCTCCGTGCGCACGCCGTCCTCCAGATCGCCCATGGTGATGGCGTAGCTGCCGGGGGCCTCGCGGTACTCAAAGTAGACCCGGTACTCGTCGTCGCCCATCAGCACCTCATGCACGGTTTCGTTCTCAGCCGTGCGGCGGTTGTAGACGATGCTCAGCAGCAGCTCCGGATCGCTGTAGTCAGCAAAGCTCTCCGGATCGAGGCCCATGCCGGCAAGCATGCTCGCCTCATCCTCGCTCATGCTGGTCATGCTGGTATCCAGCATGTCGATCTCCAGGCGGACGGTCTCACCCTGGGCGTCCACGTAGCCGGTGATGTCCAGCTGCATGGGCAGCAGGGTTTCCGCAGCCTCCAGCTCCGTCAGCAGCGGATCGATCATCTCCTCGGTGAAGGAGCCCATATCGCCGTAGAGTGCCGCCATCCGGTTGTAGTCCAGCAGTTCCGCCAGCGCATCCGCCAGGGACGGGTTGTCGCGCACGGTGATGAGGGCCGCGCGGACAAAATCCGTCACATCCTCCGGGGTAACCGTGACGCTCCACGTCTGCAGGCCATCGGCGCCATCGGCGCAGGTCATGCGCTCCTGCACGCCAGCAAGCACCGCGTTCCAGGCGGTGAGGTCGAGGGCGGAGACATCCACCTCCATGCCGATCAGGCGCACCCACGTCGGCATTGCCATGCCGACGGGCATTACGTCGCCGCCCATCATCATGCCGAACTGCATGGCCTCCTGGCTGCTGATGAGGC
>JBGVOA010000320.1:0-4859 GCA_045126095.1 Christensenellales bacterium
TCATGATGATGACCTCCACCGTCCGCTGTCCCGGCTGCAGGCGGTTAAGGTTCAGAAAGGCCTTGACCAGCGGAAAGGCAGGTCCAGGCGTGAGAATCTCCGTTTCGTGCGCATGCTGGTAATTCGCATAGGCCTTCAGGCCCTGGGTTTCAAACACACGGTTTTCATCCTCCAGGTTGAAAAGCGCCCTGGAGGAGATGCCGATCACCAACGGCTCTGTCAGGTCATACGCCATATTGTCAGCCTCCCTTCATCCTGCATATGATTATAGTATATTTTCGCTGTGCGCGCAACAGAAAGGTTGCAAATTTCGCGGCGGGGGTATAGAATATGGGCAGTATTTTCCCGGAGGCGCATGCCAATGAAAAACCCTGTCAACGATTTCTCCACCGGCTCTGTCCGTCAGCGGATCATCGCTCAGGCGGTGCCGCTCACCCTGGCGCAGATCGTTCAGCTGCTGTATAACATTGTCGACCGCATCTATATCGGCCATTTACCTGATGTTGGCGAAATGGCGCTGACGGGATTGGGCCTCACCTTCCCGGTGATCGTGATCATCGCTGCTTTCACCGCACTGCTTGGCATGGGAGGAACGCCGCTTTTCTCCATCGCACGGGGCGCCGGCGAGGATGAGGAAGCAGAGCACATTATCGGCAATGTCTTTGCGCTGCTTACAGCTGCCAGCGCTGTGCTGTTTACCGGATGCTACGTTCTCCGCCGGCCCATCCTCTTCCTGTTCGGCGCCAGTGCCGATTCCATCGTCTATGCGGACGAGTACCTGCGCATCTACCTGTTCGGCACCTTCTTTTCCATGATTTCGACGGGGCTGAACGGCTACATCAGCGCCCAGGGCTTTCCGCGGGTTTCCATGGCGACCACGCTGCTGGGTGCGGGAATCAATATCGTCCTTGACCCCATCTTCATTTTTGTATTTGATATGGGTGTGAGCGGCGCTGCGCTGGCGACGGTGATCAGTCAGGCTGTATCCGCCCTGTGGGTGCTGCGCTTTCTGACGGGGAAACGGGCGATCCTCCACCTGCGCCGCGAGCAAATCAGAATCGATATTAGCCGGACTAAGCGCATCATGACCCTGGGGCTTCCAGGCTTTGTGATGCAGGGCACCAACAGCCTGGTGCAGATTGTCTGCAACACGCAGCTGCAGGCCCAGGGCGGCGACCTCTACGTGGGCGTGATGACGGTGATCGGCTCTGTCCGCGAGATGCTCTCCCTGCCGGTCAGCGGCATCAGCAGCGGTGCGCAGCCTGTGCTGGGCTACAACTACGGCGCAGGCAGGTATGGACGCGTGCGCGAGGGGATCCGGTTCATGTCCGTCCTTGGCGTTGCCTATACGGCGTTGGCCTGGGTGGTCGTGATGCTCATCCCCGGGCCGCTGCTTTCCATGTTTGGCTGCGAGCCGGAAACGATTGAGATCGGCGCGAAAATGATGAATATCTACTTCTTCGGCTTCGTTTTCATGGCTTTCCAGTTCGTTGGGCAGAGTACCTTCCAAGGCCTGGGCAAGGCAAAGCAGGCGATCTTCTTCTCCCTTTTCCGCAAGGCCATGATCGTTGTACCGCTGACGCTCCTGCTGCCGGTATTCTTTGACGTCCGCGGCGTGTTCCTGGCAGAGCCGATCTCCAATGCCATCGGCGGACTCGCCTGCTTCATCACCATGTGGCTCACGCTTTACAAGCGTCTCCCTGCGGAAGAAAAGCTTCCGCAATGAATTATCTTCCAGCATGCTAACGGCTCTTGGCGGACACCATAGCCGCGACCCGAATTTTGAAGGAGGCATGCTGTATGCGCGCGACCGGTATCGTCCGCCGTATTGACGACCTGGGCCGGGTGGTGATCCCCAAGGAGATCCGCCGTACTTTACGGATCCGCGAGGGAGATCCGCTGGAAATTTATACCGACAGGGATGGCGAGGTCATCCTGAAAAAGTACAGCCCCATTGGCGAAATGTCCTCGTTTGCCAAGGACTACACGGAGAGCCTTTTCCGCTCCCTGGGCCATGTGGCGGTGATCGTTGACCGTGATCAGGTGGTGGCTGCCAGCGGCGTGCCGCGCAAGGAGCTGTGGGACAAGCCCATCTCCCGCGACCTGGAGTCCGCCATCGCCGGTCGCCAGACCGTTGCCCTCAACCGTGCGGGCGGCGCGAGGATCATCACCGTCACCACGGAGGACGACGCCACCGCCCCCTGGACAGCGCAGGTCATCAGCCCCATCATCGCCGACGGCGAAGCTATCGGCGCGGTGCTGCTGATGAGCCGCGAAAACGGCGCGCGTATGGGCGATACGGAACTGAAGGTCGCCGAGACTGCAGCCGGCATCGTCGGGCGGCAGATGGAGCAGTGATTCCATGGGGGCTTCGGCCCCCTGTTTTGATTTTCTGCCTTGTGCAATGCGCAAAAGAGGCGTATAATGGTAGCTGACTTATGATGAAGGGGTGCATCCCATGGCTGAAAAGATTCAATCGCCCGCCCGGGGCAAAACGAAATCCATCATCGGCGGCATGACCGTGCTGGGTTTATCCGGCGTGATCTGTAAGCTGGTTGGCGTGCTGTTTTCCATCCCGCTGCAATGGATGATCGACTGGGACGGACTGGGCGTTTACAACGCAGTCTTCCCTACCTACAACCTGCTGCTGACCATCTCCTCGGCAGGTCTTCCTGTGGCGGTGAGCCGCCTGGTGGCCCGCAGCCTGGCCAAGGACGATCCGCGCAGTGCAAAGCAGGTCTTCCGCACGGCGCTGCTGCTGCTGACAGTGCTGGGCTGCATTGCCACGCTGATCATTCTGGGCTGCAGCAATCTGCTGGCGGGTCGCGTGGGGATCCCGGCCAGCAAGCTGGGCTTCCAGGTGATCGCTCCCTGCGTGGCGCTGGTGTGCATCATGAGCGCCTTCCGCGGTCTGATGCAGGGTCAGCAGAACATGACCCCCACAGCTGTCAGCCAGCTGATCGAGCAGGTGGGCAAGGTCGCCATTGCGCTGCCGCTGGCCTGGCTGGGCACGGTCTATGGCCGTGAGAGCGGGCTGAGCGCTGCGTATGGCGCGGCCGGTGCGCTCCTTGGCACCACGATTGCAGAGGCTGCCGCCCTGGTGTACATGCTGCTGCTCTATCTGCGCAACAGGAATCACCTGGACAATCTGCCGCAGCTTGCAACAGAGCAGGAAAAATCCGGTTCTGTGCTGCGTCAGCTGCTGACCATCTCCATTCCCATCACCATCGGCGCATGCATCGTTCCCCTGTCCCAGTGGATCGACAGCGCCATGCTGATGGAGCGCCTCCAGCAGGCCGGAAAGACCTATAGCGATGCTGAGAGCCTCTACGGCCTCTTCACCGGCAGCGTTATCCGCATCATCAACATACCCACGGCGCTGGCGCTGGCAGTCAGCATGTCCCTTGTGCCTGCGATCAGCTCTGCCAAGGCGGTCGGAGATCAGGATATGGTTGTCCGCCAGAGTGATCTGGGCCTGCGCTTTGCCTTCCTGATCGGACTCCCCTGCTCCATCGGCATGAGCGTGCTGGCGGAGCCCATCATGCGCTTCTTCTACGAGAGCGGCTCCAGCAGCGACGCGTACCTCGTAACCGGCGGCGAGCTGCTGACCGTTTCCAGCCTGACGATCGTGCTCTTTACCGTTGTGCAGGCGACCACCAGCATCCTGCAGGGCCTGGGCAAGCAGCGCATCCCCATGTACACGCTGGTGGCGGGCGTCGCCTGCAAGATTGTGCTGAATTACGTGCTTTGCGGCATGAAGGACATTGACATCCATGGCGCCCCCATTGCCTCTATCGTGTGCTACACGGTGTCCCTTGTGCCGAATCTCTGGTATGTGATGAAGTACAGCGGTGTGCGCTTCAACCTGATGGGCTGGATCGTGCGTCCGGGCGCTGCGACTGCGGCCATGGGCGTGACGGTCTGGGCGCTGCGTGAGTTGCTTCCCTCCGGCCGGTTCTTCATGCTGCTGGAGGTGGCCGTCGGTATTGTCGTGTACGCCGCTGCCGCGCTGGCCCTCAAGGCCATCACCAAGGAGGACCTGCGCGCCTTCCGCCGCAGAAAGTGACAAATGAGGTGTCTGATAATGAAACCGAGCATCACCATCGTTTCCCTGGGCCCGGGAGATCATCGCCTGCTGACGCTGCAAAGCCTGGAGGCGCTGCGGCAATCCCGCTGCCTGATCCTCCGCACGGCGCGGCACCGCACGGCGGAATGGCTCCGCGCAGAGGGTGTTGAATTTACCGATTTTGACGCCTTCTACGATCAGTACGAGGACTTTGACGAGATGCACCGCGCTATGGCCGACCGCCTGTGGCAGACTGCTGCGGAGAAGCCGGTCACCTTTGCCGTGATTGATGCGCAGACGGACGGTGCGGTTCGTGCGCTGCGGGCTTCCATCCCGCCTGAGGGCAAGGTGACGATCCTCCCCGGCGTGACCATGGCAGACGCATGCCTTTCCCTGCTGCCGCCTGAATTCGAGCAGAACGGATGCGTCCGCATCCTGCCGGCCATTGATGCGCTGGAGGCAGCGCCTGATCCTTACACGCCGCAGCTGATCACGGAAATCTGGGATCGCGTGCTGGCGGGCGAGCTGAAGCTGCGCCTCACCGATCATTACGGCGACGAAGCCCGTGCGGTGCTCTTCCCCTCCAGCGCGAAAATCAACCGCAAGCCCATCGTACTTCCGCTGATGGAGCTGGATCGTCAGCGTACCTACGATCACACCGTGTGCCTGTACATCCCCGCCGCGCCGCTGAACACCCGCGAGCGCTACTGCTTCGACGATCTGCTGCGCGTGATGCATCTGCTGCGTCAACAGTGTCCGTGGGACTCTGAACAGACCCACGAGACTCTGCGCA
>JBGVOA010000321.1:0-4371 GCA_045126095.1 Christensenellales bacterium
GCAGCGGGCAGCAGGAGCAGAACGAGCAGGAATGCAAGGGTACGCTTCATAGGATTGCCTCCTTTGGCGGTTTCTGCCTATACAACGCACGAGCAGGGCAAATCCATCCATATGCAGAAAAAAGCCCGGAGGAACACCCCTCCGGGCCACAAACTCATTATTCACTATTCACTATTCTCTCTCCCTGTTGCCCCTCTCTCTGCCAAGCGTGGGGTACCGAGGAATGAAGAATGAATAATGAAGTCGCTGTGCCGATGAATAATATTGATCAGTAGTTCTCCGCGCGGATGGCGAAGTAGCTCTGGGGATGGTCGCAGACGGGGCAGACTTCGGGGGCCTTGGGGCCGATGTGGATGTGGCCGCAGTTGCCGCACTCCCAGATCATGTCGCCGTCGCGGGAGAAGACGATGCCGCCCTCGACGTTGGCCAGCAGCTTGCGGTAGCGCTCCTCATGGGTCTTTTCGATGGCGGCCACCATGCGGAACTTCGCGGCGATCTCGGTGAAGCCCTCCTCGTCCGCCTCGTCCGCCATCTTGGCGTACATGTCGGTCCACTCGTAGTTCTCGCCCTCGGCAGCGTGGCGCAGATTGGTGGCGGTATCCTGAATCTTGCCGCCCTCCAGGAGCTTGAACCACATCTTGGCGTGCTCCTTCTCGTTGTTGGCGGTGGCCTCAAACAGCTCGGCGATCTGCACATAGCCGTCCTTCTTGGCCTTGGAGGCAAAGTAGGTGTACTTGTTGCGGGCCATGGATTCGCCGGCAAAGGCTTCCAGCAGGTTCTTCTCGGTCTTGGTGCCCTTCAGGTTCTTCATGGTGATATCTCCCTTCATGCTTTTCGGTTCCTTATGCCGGCGGATGTTCCCCGGCTGTACTGCTTTCATTATATCACATATCTGCCGGAATGAAACAGTATATCAGAAATTTGTTACGCCTTACGCAAAAGCGCCGTGGGCCAGAAAAGAACTGCAGCGAAAATCTTCCGATTGGTTGACTGAATTTTCGGGCCGTGGTATAATATAATCTGAATCTTTGTGTCCCCCGGAATACGGGGAAGGAGCCGTATGGACAAGAAAAACTGGCTTGTGCTCGGCGGCGTTGTGCTGCTGGCAGTCCTGGTGCTGCTGGTATCGGCGCTGCTGCCCAAAACAGAAGCTGAAGTGGACTGCGTGGTCATCCGCGTCGGGAATGAGGAGTACGCCCGCGTGCCCCTTTCCCAGCCGCAGACGCTCACCGTCCGCCAGGAAAACGGCGCGGTCAACGTGGTGGAGGTATCTGAGCGCGGCATGCGCATGGCCTCCTCTACCTGCGATAATCAGATCTGCGTCCATCAGGGCTGGGTCACGCTGGACAACTGGGAAATGAAGCCCCAGCAGCAGTTCGTCTCCTGCCTTCCCAACCAGGTAATGCTGGAATTGGTGGAAGCGGCCGAGTGAGAACAGAAAGGCAGTGAAGCGATATCGTGAAGAGTATAGGAATCCGCCTGCTGGCGGTGCTGCTGTGCGCCCTGGTGCTCACGGGCTGCGCAGCAACGAATCCCACAAGCGGCAGCGTGCAGGAGACTCTCCTGCCGACCGCGGAGGCCGCCGGGGGAGATAAGACCACCGGCTACGGCTGGTACTTCGATACCCTGGTGACCATGACCCTCTACCGGGCGGACGCGAATGCCCTGAACGATGCGCTGGCAGCCTGTGCCCGCTACGAGCAGATGCTGAGCAAGACGATTGAGGGCAGCGACGTGTGGCGCATCAACCACGCGGGCGGCGAAACGGTGACTGTCTCCGCGGAAACGTGGGAGATTCTCAAGCGCGCCAAGGCCATCAGCGCAGCCACGGGCGGTGCGTTCTCCATCACCATTGCGCCCATTTCCGCCATGTGGGATTTCACCGGCGGCACCAAGCGCATGCCCACCGAGGCGGAGCGCCTGGCTGCCCTGCCCCTGGTGGACGACAGCGCCATCCTCCTGGGCGAGGGCAACACGGTGACCCTGCCTGCCGGGATGCAGGTCGACCTGGGCGGCATCGCCAAGGGATACATCGCCGATCAGCTGGCGGCGCTGCTGCGTCCGCGCTGCATGGGCGCGATCATTTCTCTGGGCGGCAACACCTATGTTGTGGGGGACAAGCCCGATGGCTCCTACAACACCATTGGTGTGCAGGATCCCTTTGATACCACCGGCGCGCTGGAGGGTGTGCTTGTCACCAAGAACATCTCCGCCGTTACCTCCGGCACCTACGAGCGCGGCTTTGAAGGCGCGGACGGCCGCTGGTACCACCACATCCTCGATCCCCAAACCGGTTTGCCCGCCGAAACGGATCTGGTCAGCGCCACGCTGCTTCTGACCTCCTCCTTGGATGCGGATGCGCTGGCCACGGCCTTCATCGTTGTGGGCAGCGAGCGGGCGCTGGCCCTGGCGGCGGAGCTGGGCGTCGACACGCTTCTGATCACCTCCGACGGCCGCACGCTGACCACCCCGGGCTTCGTGGAGAAGTACTCCTACATGACCTACGAGGCCTTCCTGGCCCGGTAAAGTTCCCCATTGGATCGTTCCATTCACATAGATCCCAAACGACAAGGAGGCAATCCCATGACCAATGTTGAGAAGAAGAAGCAGCTCCCGGCATTCCTGGTGCTGACGATCATCTCGCTCGTGGCCGCCGTTGTGCTGGCCGCGACCAACGCGGTGACCAAGGGCCCCATCGCCGAGCATGCGCGCAAGGCGCGCCTGGCGGCGTTTGGTGCGGTGCTGCCGGCTGCGGACTACAAGGAAGTGGCCATTCCCGAGGGCCACGAGAGCGTCACCAGCCTGTATGAGGCGGTGGACGAGAACGGCGCGTCCAAGGGCTACACGGTTGTTGCTGCTGCGTCTGGCTACGCCGGCCCTGTGGCGGTGACCCTGGGCATCGGCAACGACGGCATGGTGACCGGCGCTGTCATCGGCGATACCAGCTTTGCTGAGACAGCTGGCTTCGGTATGCGCTGGAAGGAAGAAACCGACCGCTGGGAGCAGTTCAAGCAGATCGACACCGTGAACGGCGGCGCAGTCGAGGCCATTTCCGGCGCGACCGTGACCTCTGGTGCGGTGCTGACCGCCACCAACGCAGCGATCAACTGCGTCAACGAGCTGCGCGGCGTGGAAGCGCGGAACGTGGTCGAGGTGGGTGAGCCCGCTGCGCCTGTGGTGGAGCAGGTTGCGCTGACCGGCGGCATCCATGAGGGCGGCGCGCAGGGCTATCAGTCCGAGGTGCTTGTCCAGCTGACGATGGATGACGCGAATGTCATCACCGGCCTGAACATCAACTCCATGGGCGAAACCATGGGCTTCGGCACCCGTGCCACCACGGAGGCCAGCTTTGCGGAGCAGTTTATTGGCAAGAGCGCGCCCTTCACCCTGGGTGCTGGCATCGACGCGCTGGCTGGCGCGACGGTGACCTCCACGGCAGTCGTTGAAGCTGTGAACGAGGCTTGCGCTGCGCCCGTCAATCCTGACGCTGTGCCCTTCAACCTGGGCGGCGGCGAGGAAGAAGTCGAGGAGCCCTCTGTGGAAACCTCCGCTGATCCCGTGCCCGCTGGCACCCTGACCGCGTCTGCGCCCGGCTTTGTGATGGGCAACATGGGCGGCGACGTGACGGTGAATGTCACGCTGAACGAGGACGGCACCATCGCGACCCTGACCGTTGACGTGTCCAACCAGACCCCCGGCATCGGCGACAAGTGCGCGGACGAGGCGTGGCTGGGCCAGTTCATCGGCAAGAAGGGCCCGTTCGTGGCTGGCGAGAACGGCATTGACATCATTACCGGCTCCACGATGACCAGCAACGGCATCATCGAGGCGCTGAACAGCCTGTTTGCTGAGAACGACACCCTGACCGCCACTGCGCCCGGCTTTGTGATGGGCAACATGGGCGGCGACGTGACGGTGAACGTCACCCTGAATGAGGATGGCACCATCGCGACCCTGACCGTTGACGTATCCAACCAGACGGCCACGATCGGCGACAAGTGCGCGGACGAGGCGTGGCTGGGCCAGTTCATCGGCAAGAAGGGCCCGTTCGTGGCAGGCGAGAACGGCATTGACATCATCACCGGTTCCACGATGACCAGCAACGGCATCATCGCTGCGCTGAACAGCCTGTTTGCTGAGAACGACACCCTGACCGCCACCGCGCCCGGCTTTGTGATGGGCAACATGGGCGGCGACGTGGCCGTGAACGTCACCCTGAATGAGGACGGCACCATCGCGACCCTGACCGTTGACGTGTCCAACCAGACGGCCACGATCGGCGACAAGTGCGCGGACGAGGCGTGGCTGGGCCAGTTCATCGGCAAGAAGGGCCCGTTCGTGGCAGGCGAGAACGGCATTGACATCATTACT
>JBGVOA010000322.1:0-4037 GCA_045126095.1 Christensenellales bacterium
CGCATGGACGAAGCTGCCATCCCTGAGCGTCCGCACAAGGCCGTCACAAAGCGCACCCTGGCCCGCAAAATCCGCAAAGGTCAGCGAAACAGGCTGTTCCTGCGCGCTCACAGCTTCACAAACTGGTCAACGGAGAGCACGAATACCGTTGCGCCGCCCACGGTGACCTCCACAGGATAGGTGGCAGCAGCATGGCTGTCGACCATCGCCGGCATTGCAGGGGCCGCAGAAATATGCTTGCGGCTCTTGCAGACGCGCTCAATCACGTCCATCGCGGCGCGCAGCTTCTCATCCTCCACGCCCAAC
This sequence comes from Christensenellales bacterium, assembly GCA_045126095.1. GTDB lineage: Bacteria > Bacillota > Clostridia > Christensenellales > Aristaeellaceae > UBA11524. Next base: position 307 of record JBGVOA010000322.1, read on the forward strand.
AGCAGGGTCGTGTTGCCGGCGCGAAGGAAACCGCCGGTCGTCGCCAGCTTCGTAACGCTGAAGCCTTCCTTCATCAAGTGGTTCACCAAACGGGACGTGTCCTCATCCTGAACGATGGCAACGATCAGCTTCATGCTCTTACCTCCTGTTGAAACCTGAATGCATAGGCTATTACAGTATAGCGCATCCAGGGCAAAATTGCAAGTTTTGCGCCCAACAAAATACCGGACGGCAAAACCGTCCGGCTTAAAAGGCTTATTTGTCCCCCATCATGCGATGCAGCAGCTCCTGATAGGCCTGCTCCACATTGCCCAGATCGCGGCGGAAGCGGTCGATATCCATGGGCTCGTGGGTCTTTGCGTCCCAGAAGCGTGCCGTATCCGGAGAAATCTCGTCCGCCAGGATGATCCTGCCGTCCCAACGGCCAAATTCCACCTTGAAGTCTACCAACTCCACACCGATTTCGGCCATGTAGTCGGACACGATCTGATTGATCTTCAGCGCCGTATCAACGATGAAGCGCATTTCCTGCTGCGTTGCCAGATGAAGCGCGGCGGCATGGGTGCCGTTGATGAGCGGATTGTCCAGATACTCGTCGCGCAGCTCAAACTCCACAATGGGCGAATCAAGCTTCGTGCCCGTTGCCAGGCCGATGCGCTTGGCCAGAGAGCCTGCGACGCGGTTGCGCACCTTGACCGCAATGGGAATGATCTCACAGCGGTGCACCAGGCTCTGATGAGCATCCAACGTGCGGATGAAGTGGGTCTCTACGCCATGCTGGGACAGAATGCCGTACAGATGGGCACATACCGCGTTATTGACCTCGCCCTTGCCGAGGATTCGGCCGCGCTTGAGCCCATGGAAGGCCAGTGCCTCGTCCTTGAAATATACGACAGCCGTGTCAGGATCGCCGGTCGCATAGACCCGCTTGCCCTTGCCTTCCGTCAGCAGCTTGCCAATCTCAACCATGCAGGCACAATCCTCCTCATTCTCCGCCATTCAAAGCTATCATCCGCAGACAGTCGCCGCAATATCCGCAGCAGCGCTCCGAAAACACGAACGTTTTCACATCCGTCGGATGATGCACTATTCTATCATTTTTTTCGGCCCGGAACAAGTGGTGCGCTTGGCTTTTCAATGTTTTTGTTAATTCTGCATGAAGTGCAAAGATTTTCATTGAGCGTTTATATCCAGTGCGCAGGAATAAGCGTTCTTTGCCTTTGTTGAATCTGCACGGAATTCAGCAAACACTTGCCCAGCCAGCCGGAGGATTGTTCGGATTTCAGGCCTGGTCTCCGCTCAGACAGAGCGTCAGCAAGCCATGGGCAAAGGTCAGGTGCGCCGCATCGGCGGTCCATTCATTGCTGCAGCCCAGCGGACGGCGGTTTGTCAGACTGGCCTGCTGCAGCTCCCACGCTGTGCCGGTCAGAGTAACACCCTCAACCGTTTCCGTATACGCCAGGAGGGAAAGCTTCCGCCCGGGCAAACGCGGAATATCATATGTACCCGGCGCCAGCACGGTGACGCGGTTGCGCGCATCGCAAAGCCAAAGGTGTTCCCCCCGCAACGCACAATCCGCCGCGCACTGCAGACATGACAGCGTATGATCAAAGCGACCGCCAAGGCAGCCGGCAGCCACGAACTCCCGATATCCGCGCCTGCGACCCTCTGCGATGCAAACGGCCATGTCGGTATCGTCCTTCGCCACAGGCAGCTGGATGACCTCCCCCTGCTGCGGCACATAGCCGAGGGAATCAAAGTCACCGATGGTCAGATGCGGATGCAAGCCATGTGCCAGGGCGGCCTGATAGCCGCCGTCAGCACAGATGAGCAAATCGCCTTCTTGCGGGGTCATGAGCGCCCGCTCCTCCCCTTCATACAGCGGCGCAACGATCAGACAACGCGGCTTCATAGCAGCTCCTCCTCAAAAAAACAGGAGGTAAGCCATGCTTACCCCCTGCGGATTGCGGGATTACTCCTCGACGGGCGCGTCCTCAGAAGAGAACTCGGTCACGACCTCTTCCTCGGTCTCGGCCACGGGCTCCATCTCCTCGTCGAAGGCCTCGTCCTCCATCGCCTGACGGATGGACAGGGAGATGCGCTTCTTCTCGGGATCGACGGACAGCACCTTCACGCGGACGATCTGCTGCTCCTTGAGCACCTCGTGCACGTCGTTGACGCGGGTGGTGGCGCACTGGGAGATGTGAACCAGGCCGTCCAGGCCGGGCTGCAGCTCAACGAAAGCGCCGAACTCAACGATACGCAGCACCTTGCCCTCAACGATGCAGCCCTCGGGGTAACGCTCAGCAGCGTTGTCCCAGGGACGGGGCTGGAGCTGACGGTAGCCCAGCTGAATGCGCTTGCGCTCGGCGTCCAGCTTCAGGATGACCACGTCGATCTCCTGGTTGGGCTTGACGACCTCGCTGGGGTGCTTGATGTGGGCCCAGGACAGGTCGGTGATGTGGATCAGGCCGTCCACGCCGCCCAGGTCGACGAAGGCGCCGAAAGCGGTCAGACGACGGACCACGCCGTGGATGATGATGCCTTCCTCCAGGCGCTCCCAGGCAGCCTTTTCCTTGGCGGCAGCCTCTTCCACGATGACAGCCTTGCGGGAAGCAACGATGCGCTTCTTCTTCTCATCGACCTCGATGATCTTCAGGCGCATGTCCTTGCCGACGAACTCACCGATCTTCTCGACGTAGTGCTGAGCCAGCTGGGAAGCGGGCACGAAGGCGCGCACGCCCTCCACGTCGCAGATCAGGCCGCCCTTGACGGCTTCCTTGCCAACGCCATCGACGTACTCGCCGGCGTCGTTCTTGGCCATGAGGGCCTCCCAAGCCTTACGGTTGACGATGTTGCGCTGGGACAGCACAACGTTGCCGTCGCCGTCGTTGACCTTGACGATCTCGGCTTCGATCTCGTCGCCCTCCTGGACGTTCTCCTGCGTCAGGTCGGACATCTTGATGATGCCGTCGGCCTTGTAGCCGATGTTGACGCAAACGGAGTCGTCGCTGACGAGCACGACCTTACCGGTAACGGTCTGGCCGGCACGGATGCGGGTCATGCTGGCCACAACGGCATCCATGGTGAATTCGGTGTTCTGCATGTCGGTCATGTGAGTGTAAACCTCCTCTAATGAACCAGCCGGCGTGGATGCGCCAGCGGTTATTCCTATTAAATCGGTCTCCGTATTTGCAAAGGCAGGCGGGATTTCCGCCGCGCACTCTACCTGAATGGTTCGCGGGCACAGCGCCTTGCAGGCCGCGAAGAGCTTTTGGGTGTTTGCGCTGGAGCGACCACCGATGACGATCATCGCATCCGCGCGGGAAGCCAGCTCCTTGGCTTCCTTCTGGCGCACCGGTGTGGCATTGCAGATGGTGCAATGCTCCCGGAGATGCTCCACCTTGCGCCTGAGCACCTCTGTAATGGCCTCCCACCGTTCCGGCGGATAGGTCGTTTGCGCGGCTGCAATGGCGCGGGGCATATGGGGCAGCTGCTCCGCCTCCGCCACGTCGGCCACAACGTAGACCTCGCCTTTGGCCCAGCCGCAGGTACCTCGCACCTCGGGGTGTTCCCGCTCGCCAACCATGATGACGGGCGTACCGTCCGCCGTGCCGTCGGCAACGATGCGATGCAGCTTTGCCACAAAGGGGCAGGTCAGGTCAATGACCTTGCAGCCAGCAGCCTCCAGAGCAATGAGCACATCCGGCGCAACGCCGTGGCTGCGGATG
>JBGVOA010000323.1:0-4250 GCA_045126095.1 Christensenellales bacterium
CTTCACGCGGCATTTCGGCCTCTTCACCCTGGCGATGGCCGCGCTGTACGCCCTTTGTTACCTCCTTATCGTGGACAAGACGAAGTGGAGCGTAGAGGAGGCCGGTCTGGCGACGCCCCAGCAGGCCTTCAAGCTGATCTACTGCTTCTACATCTACGCCATGGGATACTGGCTCAAAAAGCGCGGTGCGCCCGCCTGTACCAAGGGCCGCAGCGGCATCGTCTTTGCTGTGGCGGCAACGGCGTTCGTGTTCTCCTTCGCCTTCAAGCTGGTGCTGGAGAGGGTTCCTTCCACCATGCCGCTGCAGTTCCTCACGCAGCTGGCCATCGTGTGCTTCACCTTCGGCGCAGTCATCTGCGCCCTGGCCTGGGAGCCCTGGTGGACGCGCGTATCCACCCCGTGGCTGCGCAGGGCCATCTCCGCCTTTGCCGCCGTGTCGCTGGAAATGTACCTGGTGCAGTTTCCCATCATCAGCATGGGCAAAGCGCTGCCCTTCCCGGCGAATGTGGCGGTTGTCGTTCCGCTGACAGCGCTGTTCGCCTTCCTGCTGCATGCAGCAGATAACGCCATCTACCGTCTGGGCCTTCCCCTCATCCCACAACAGAAAGGTTGACGACCCATGATCATCACCAAAACGCCCTTCCGCATGTCCTTCTTCGGCGGCGGCACGGATATGGAAAGCTACTTCCGCGAGAACGGCGGCGCGGTGCTGTCCACCACCTTTGACAAGTATTGCTATGTGCAGGTGCGGCCCCTGCCTCCCTTCTTCGAGTACAAGTCCGAGCTGATCTACTCCCGCACCGAGCGGGTCACAGACACCGCGGACATCCGCCACCCGCTGCTCCGCAACGCCATGCAGATGCTGGACCTGCATGATCTGCGCGTCACCTACGATGCAGACCTCCCCGCCCGCTCCGGCCTGGGCACGTCCTCCAGCTTTGCTGTGGGCATGCTGAACGCCTTCTACGCCCTCAAGGGCCAGTACGCCAGCAAGCAGAAGCTGGCGGACGACGCGATCTACCTGGAGCGCGTGCTGTGCGGCGAGGCCGGTGGCTGGCAGGATCAGATTGCGGCCTCCTTTGGCGGCCTGAACCGCATTGACTTCACCGCCTCAGGCTACGAGGTGCACCCCATCATCATCTCCCCGGAGCGCCGCGAGCGCCTGAATGGCAATCTGCTCATGTACTTCACCGGCTTCACCCGCCTCTCCAGCGAGGTGCAGCAGGAAAACGCCGCCTCCTCCCCCGCCAACAAGGCTGCCACGCTGCGTCAGATGCACCAGCTGGTGGACGAGGCGCAGGCCATCCTCACAGACAACGGGCGCGATCTGGACGACTTCGGCCGTCTGCTGGACGTGACCTGGCAGCTGAAGAAGCAGACCGGCAGCCGGATCTCCACCGGCAGCATCGACGAAATGTACGCCCGCGGCATGGCCGCAGGCGCGTTGGGCGGCAAGCTCCTGGGCGCAGGCAGCGGCGGCTTCCTGGTCTTCTATGTGCAGGAAGACAGGCGCGAAAGCGTCCGCCAGGCCATGGGCGACCTGCTGGAGATTCCCTTCCGCTTTGAGGATAACGGCACGCAGGTGCTCTACTACCGCCCCTGAGGAGGCGCTTATGAAGGCAGTCATCATGGCCGGAGGCCGGGGCACGCGCCTCGCCTCCGTCGCCCACGATATCCCCAAGCCCATGGTGCCCGTGTGCGACATGCCCGTGCTGGAGTTTGAGCTGCAGATGCTGCGCGAGCAGGGCTTCACCGACATTTTGCTGACCGTTGGCCACCTGGGCCATGTCATCATGGACTACTTCGGCGACGGCAGCGGCGTTTCCCCGGCCACGGGGAAGCCCTTCGGCGTGCGCATCGAGTATTTCGTAGAGCGGCAGCCCCTGGGCAACGCCGGTGCGCTGCTACTCCTGCGCGACAAGCTGACGGAGGACTTTCTCCTCCTCAACGGCGACGTGGTGTTCAACGTCGACCTGCGCCGCATGGTCGCCTTCCACCGGGAAAAGGCCGCCCTGGCCACCCTCTTCGTCCACCCCAACAGCCACCCCTACGACAGCGCGCTGCTCATCGAGGCGGCGGACGGCTCCGTTGCTCAGTGGCTGACGAAGGAGGAGCCCCGACCAGAATACTACCACAACGTCATCAACGCCGGGCTGCATGTGCTGAACGTCGCCGTAATCGACGAGCTGCTGGCGCAGGGCGCGTCCGGCAAAATGGACTTGGACCGGCAGGTGCTGCGCCCCCTGGCGGGCACGGGCCGCATGATGTGCTACCACAGCCCGGAATATGTCAAGGACATGGGCACCCCCGACCGTCTGGAGGCCGTCCGCAGCGATTACGACGCGGGCCACCTGCAGCGCGGTTCCCTCACCCACCCGCAAAAAGCCGTCTTCCTCGACCGGGACGGCACGATCAACGAGTATGTGGGCTTCCTGCGCCGCACGGAGGAGATGACCCTGCTGCCCGGTGCAGCGGAGGCCATCCGCCGCATCCACGACGCGGGCTACCTGGCCATCGTGGTGACGAACCAGCCGGTCATCGCCCGAGGCGATGTCAGTTTCGACGGCCTGGACGAAATCCACCGCAAGATGGAGACCCTGCTGGGCCTGGAGGGCGCGTATATCGACGACCTCTTCCTCTGCCCCCACCACCCGGACAAGGGCTTCCCCGGCGAACGCACCGAGTACAAGATCCCCTGCGACTGCCGCAAGCCGAAGCCCGGCATGCTGCTGGCAGCGGCAGAAAAGTACAACATCGACCTCGCGGAGTCCTGGATGATTGGCGACAGCGGCCGCGATGTGCAGGCCGGTCAAGCCGCCGGCTGCCGCACCGCCCTCATCGGCGAGGGCGAATACGGCCAGGACGCAACCTGCGCGTCCCTCTTGGAATTCGCCCATTCCCTCACCTGACACACGAAAGGAGGATCCCCACATGGCGACCCTCGAACCCCGTCTGCAAAAACACATTGACCTGCTCCTGCACCGTTATCCGGCCCTCGAGCCCATCGAAGGCGAGCTTGTTTCCGCCTACCTGCTGATGCAGGAAAGCTACCAGCAGGGCGGCAAGCTGATGGTGGCCGGTAACGGCGGCTCTGCGGCGGACGCAGAGCACATCGTGGGCGAACTGATGAAGCGCTTCAAGCTCCCCCGCCCCGTCTCCCCGGAGCTGGCGGCGAAGCTTGCCGCCATCGACCCCCATCGCGGCCCTGAGCTTGCACAGTCCCTCGAAATGGGCCTGACCGCCATCTCCCTCCCCGCCCACGAGGCCTCCATCACCGCCTTCATCAACGACGTGGGCAGCGCGGACGTCTACGCCCAGCAGCTGCTGGGATACGCCCGCCCCGGCGACGTGTTCCTGGCCATTTCCACCTCCGGCAACAGCGAGAACATGCTGCGCGCCATCGTTCTGGCAAAGGCCCTGGGCGTGAAGATCGTGGGGCTGACGGGCCTGACCGGCGGCAAAATGGGGCCCCTGTGCGACGTGGCCGTCCACGCGCCGGAGACGGAGACGTATATGATCCAGGAATTCCACCTGCCCATTTACCACTGCTGGTGCCTGATGCTGGAGGACTTCTTCTTCGGCAAATAAACGCAGGAAGTGCAACTTATGAACATGCAGAAGCAACCGCTCATGGCGACCCGCGTCAACAGCCTGACGCTGGCAGAAACCACCGAGGCCATCGGCCAGTTCATCGACGAACGCCGCAAGGCCTATGTGGTCGAGGTCAACGTGGACGTGATGATCAAGATCGAGAAGGACGAAGAATTGCGCCGCATCACGGAGGACGCCGACCTTGTGCTGGTGGACGGCCAGCCGCTGGTGTGGGTGGCGAAGCTTTACCGCCGCCCCGTCAAGGAGAAGGTCTCCGGCTCCGACCTGTCCCTGTCCCTGTGCCGCATGGCCGCCGAGCGCGGGTACACCATGTTCATCCTGGGCGGCAAGGAGGGCGTCGCCGATCAGGCGAAAGCCAAAATGGAAGCTCAATACCCCGGTTTGCAGGTGGTGGGCACCTGCGCGCCGCCGCTGGGCTTTGAAAAGGACAAAGCTGAGCTGGCGAAGGTGCGTCAGGCCATTTCCGCCGTCAGCCCGGACATCGTTCTGTGCTGCCTGGGCTGCCCCAAGCAGGAGAAGTGGATCGACGCGAACCACCGCGACATCGACGCGCGGGTGTTCCTGTGCGCCGGCGCCACGGTGGACTTCCTCGCCGGGAACGTCATGCGCGCCCCCGCCTGGATCAGCCGCATCGGCAT
>JBGVOA010000324.1:0-8593 GCA_045126095.1 Christensenellales bacterium
TCCATGAAGAAAAGCCCGGGCTCCGGCCCGTTCGCGCTTCCTTCATGGAAACAGTATCCGTATTATAGCAGACCGGTTGCGTCCTGTCAATCCGGCATTTCAGATAAACGCAGGTCGTCCCGCTTCACCTTCGCCCAGTCGAAGACCGCGATGAGGCTTTCCAGCGTCGCCGGACGCACCTCGGGGAGCAGCCCCGCGCTGCAGGCCAGCCAGCCCAGGATGTCCTCCGGCGCATACCGCTGGCTCAGCGCCGTCAGGTCCAGGTCCTTGTCCCGCTTGGCCAGGCGGCGGCCCTGCGCATCCGTCAGCAGGGGGATGTGGACGTACTCCGGCTGCGGACAGCCCAGCAGGCGCTGCAGGTAGATCTGCCTGGGCGTGGCCGAGAGGATGTCCCGCCCGCGCACGACCTCCGTCACCCCGGACAAAGCGTCGTCCACCACCACCGCCAGCTGATACCCGTACAGCCCGTCGGAGCGGCGGAGGATGAAGTCGCCGCAGTCCCTTGCGAGGTTCTCCCGCTGCGCACCAAAGAGGCCGTCCACAAAGGAGATCTCCTCCTCCGGCACGCGCAGGCGCATGGCGGGAGCGCGGGTTTTTGCACGCTCTGCGGCTTCCTCCGGCGTGAGGGCGGCGCAGGCGCGGTTGTACACCACCTGCGTGTCGCCCAGGTTGGGGGCGGCCAGGCTCATCAGCTGCGCCCGGGTGCAGAAGCAGGGATAGATGTGCCCGTCCGCCGTCAAGCGCTCAAGAGCTGCCCGGTAGATGTCCGTCCGGTCGGACTGGTAGAGGGGCTCCTCATCCCAGGTGAAGCCCAGCCAGCGCAGGTCGTCGATGGCCTGCTGCGCGAGCCGCCGCGGGCAGCGGGGAACGTCGACGTCCTCAATGCGCAGCAGGAACCGTCCGCCCTGGCTGCGCGCGGAAAGGTACGCCAGCATCGCGCAGAGGATGTTGCCCAGGTGCAGCCGCCCGCTGGGCGTGGGGGCGAAGCGGCCGGTGGGGGGAGAATTCGGAATTTGATTGGTGGACATGACAGCTCCTTTGCAGAAATCGGAATGGGTTCACAGGTACGGCCGGACGCCCTCGCATTCGGCGGGCCAGCCCGCAGCCGCAAGGGCCGGCACGCAGCCCTCCGCGCCCGCGGCCAGCATCGCAGCAGCCAGCAGCAGGCTGCCGTTGCCGGGCAGGTACAGGGGCAGATCAGCCCTGTCCGCCTGACGGTTATGCCCGCTGGCGACGTAGGCATTCTTTTCGGCAGGATACAGCAGCAGGTCGATGGCCTTTGGCAGATCGCCCAGGCGCTGGGCGGTCATGGCCATCACGGCGAAATCCCAGCCCCACAGGGACGGGAAATCCCACTTGTCAAGGACGCATTGCAGCGTCCGCGCCATCGCAGCCCGGTCGATCCCCTCGCCCGGCAGCACGCCCAGGCACATCAGCATGGACGGGTGGTCGTCCAGCGCATCCTCAAAGCGGGCGCCGGCATGGGGGACATACAGCCCACCGTGCACAGGCGGCGGAGCCATCCCGGCGTGGACGGCGCGCCAGTCCTCCGGCACGGCCTCCCCCATTTCCTCCGCCCAGCGGATGGCCAGCGTCAGGCCGAAGCGCCAGTATGCAGCCTCGAAGGACGGGTCACGGGTGGCCGCTGGCTCAAAGCGCTCCTGCACGGGAATCACCGGCGGGCAGATGTGGTACACGCCGGACGCGTCCGCCCGGGCGTAGTCCGCCATGAAATCCGCCGTTTCGCAGATGAGCGGCCAGTGCGCCCGCAGGAAATCCGGCACGCGCTCCGCCGCCATCGTCCGCCGCAGGAGGGTCAGCAGCGTGATGATGTGCGGCTGCTGCCACACGAGGAGCGTCGCGATGGTCGACGGGCTGTCGATGGCGGTGTCAGCGATCATCTTCGGCCAGCGTGCGCCGCGATAGCCGTTGCGGGCGGCGTTTTCCCGCGCCTGGGGGAGGTGCGCGTGACACCAGGGCAGGCAGCGGGCGAGCAGCTCGCCGTGCCCCCACAGGGGTACCCAGGCCATGTGCCAGAAGTGCATCTCCAGGTGCGCCTTGCCATACCAGCTGTTGCAGGTCAGGCCCGTCTCCGCCGGGGGCATGCGCCCTGCGCTGTTGACGGTGAGCAGGTACAGGCTCGTCACGATCCGCCGCTCCAGCTCCGCCGCGCGCGGGTCAGCTGTGCCGCTCAGGTCGATCGCGCCGCCCCGCTGCCAGAAATCCGCCCACCAGGCTTCGCTCCGGCGGAGGACGTCCCCGACGGAAGCTGGCTGCGGCGCTTCATCCCGGGCGATGGACAGGCAGAGGTCAAGGCGCTCCCCCGCCGCCGTGATGCGGATGCGGTGGGGCGAAACCTGCTCCACCATCGCCCCCGGCGCGTCGATGCGGACCGTGTAGCGCATCTCGTCCATCTCCCGGCGGACGAGGCCGCCCTCCAGGCGGGTCGTGTGCCTCTCCGGCACATGCCAGTCCGCCCCGGTGATCTCCGGCGAGCCATAAGGGAAGTCAAGCTCCACCGCCAGCCCCCGCGTCAGCAGCGGACAGACGATGCGGAAGGCCAGCGCGTCCCGCTCCGGGGCACAGGCAGTGAGCACGCATCCCGGCTCGCCCGCCAATGTCCAGCGGCTTTCCAGCGTACCGGTATACAGGTGCAGCCGCTGATCGGTATCGGCGAAGTCCGCCGGCTCAAGGGACTGCCCATTCAGCCGCAGCGCGGCGCACATCAAATTTGCCCGGTGGGGATTGACCCGCAGCCAGTCATACACCTCCGCCGTTTCCGGATAGCGGGCGCGGGCATAGCGCACCTCCCGTCCCTCAAAATCGAAGGACTCCATGCGCAGGTCGTCCAGCGTGTACCTTCCGGACGGCGTGGGCGCAGGCGTGGTGTGCCAGCCCCAGTCCGCCATGGTGCACAGGGGCGTGGCAGCGAGGTACGCGCCATAGAGCGTCTGAAGGCCGGTCACGTCCGCCGTGAAGGCAAGGCTGCCGTTGCCCACGGTGAGCGGGCTGGCAGGGTCGGCGGCAGTCAGATGGGGATCATGGCAGGAAACCCAGGCGCGGCGGTCGATCATCGGCTCAGCTCCCTTCGTCATTCTGCCCCCATTATACCGGAGAACCGCCGGGAGCGCAAGGCCATTGCGCCGCGCCGCCATCCATGCTATAATCAGCCTGAAGGCCTTGTTTTCCCCGATTGCAACCACCGGTTGCGGATCTTCCAGCACCCGTAGGCAGCATTGCAACCGCCGCATATGCTATATTGATGCTGCCCGACGGGCGGAAAGGAGCGTCCCCTTATGAAGCTGAACGAGAAAATCTGTTACTGCCGCCGGAAGGCCGGATTATCCCAGGAGGCGCTGGCAGAGCGCATCGGCGTGAGCCGCCAGGCCATCTCCAAATGGGAAACGGGCGAAGCCTCCCCGGAAATCACCAAGCTGCCCCTGCTGGCCTCCACCTTTGGCGTGACGGCGGACTGGCTGCTGTCCGAGGAGGATCCCGCAGGCGACGCGCCCCAGGAGCCGACCCCCGAAGCGCCCTCCCATCCCTACGCCCCCACCGGGGCCGTCCACATCAACGCCGTGCCCGACTGGGTGGATAAGCTGCCCGGCTTTCTGGGGCGGCTGATCCGGCAGTACGGCTGGCTGGTGGGCGTGCGCATCGCCATCGCGGGCGCGCTGTTCACCGCCATGGGCTTTGTGGCCCGGGCGATGTTCTCCTCCATGGGCAACATGGCGGACAGCATGATGGGCAGCTTCAGCGGCGGCGGCGTGACCTTCTACGACAACGCCGGCAGGGTGGTTTCCCCCGGCAGCCTGGGCCTGTCCGCCGGCGACCTGAATGCCATGGGCCTGGGCGGTGACGTCAGCATCTCCATCGGCTCCGCCATGAGTCAGCCCGCCGACATCCTCACCGGCTTCATCATCTTCCTGGGCCTGGTGATGCTCGTGGGCGGCGCGCTGCTGGCCTGGTATCTGAAGAAGTGGGGCCGTGAAAACGCCTGAGCGCTGTCCGACAAAACATAACACCCCGCCTGCAGGGCAAGTACGGAGCACTTGCCGCAGCAGGCGGGGCCTTTCATTTAATTCCGATTACTCCGCAGGGTTGAGCACCGCGTTGAACACCTCGGCGATCAGCGCATGACCAGCCGCATTGGGATGGAAATCCAGGTTCAGGGGCTCCATGCAGGCGTTCATCAGGTTCTCCCCGGAGGCAGAGAAGGCCGCATACACGTCCGCCAGCTGATAGCCCAGCACAGCCGCATAGTCGCGGATGAAGCCGCTCAGGGCCGCCGCGCCGCGCTCCATGCCGGCGTTCAGGGCGGCAAAGCTGCCGTCAAAGCGGTTGTAGGGGTTGTACTGGGTCGCCACGATGATGCTCGCCTCCGGGTTGGCCCGGCGGAGGCTCATCACCACCACGCCCAGCGTCGTCAGATAGGAGGTCAGCCCCTCCCGCATCGCAGCGCTCTGCACAAAGGGCTCGATCCCCATTTCCGCATTGCCCTCCAGCACTGTCAGGGCAGCCAACAGCAGCGCCTGCTGGCGGGGATCCTCCCCGTTGGTCATGATGTCCGACACATCGCCGGACTCTACCATCAGCATCGGCATCTGCGCCGGTATAAGGGCGTTGTACACCTCCGCGATCTGCTGGTACAGAAGGCCCATCATGTCGTTGCCGCCGCAGGTGATGGTGATCACATCCGCGCGGAGCACATCCATCAGCGTCGCCGGGTCAGCAAGCTGCGCCAGGATACCCGCCGCCGTGTTGCCGTTCACCGCGCGGTTGATCAGGGCATAGCCGTTGGCCTGCGCCACCAGCTCCGCAAAGCACATTTCGCCCTCCGCCAGGCCATAACCGGTGGTGATGCTGTCGCCCAGGGCCAGATACACGGGCGGGTCCTCCGCCAGGGCAGCAAGCGCAGACATCGCCAGGACAAAGGCGGCCAGGAACGCAATAATCTTCTTCATCGGACAGCAGTCTCCTTTCAAATCCCATCTATACCATAATCATAGCATATTTTCCCGCATCTGGGAAGTCCCCGAAACAACAATTGTGCACAACCAAACCCACGTTTTTTCGCGATCCCCCGCAGGTATCTTGCCCTTCCTGGCGAAAAGTGCTACAATAATCCTGATCATACAGAACAGGAGAGTTCCCATGCAAAAGGAAACCCGAAGCCTCCCCACCGGCACGCTGATCCGGCGCTTCCTGCCCTACTTCAGCAAGCATAAGAAGACCGTCGTCTTCGACCTCTGCTGCGCGCTGCTGACCACCGTGTGCGAGCTGGTGCTGCCGATGATCGTCTCGGAGATCACCCACCGCGGCGAAACGGATCCGGCCAGCCTCACCTGGCAGTTCGTGCTGATGCTGGGCGGCGTGTATATCCTGCTGCGCGTGATCGACGCGGCAGCGAACTACTTCATGCAGTCCGTGGGCCACATCATGGGCAGCCAGATGGAAACCGACATGCGCGGCGACCTCTTCCACCACCTGCAGAAGCTCTCCTTCGGCTATTATTCCGACGCCAAGGTGGGGCAGATTATGGCCCGCATCACCTCCGACCTCTTCCAGGTGACGGAGTTCGCCCACCACTGCCCGGAGGAGTTCCTCATCGCGGGCGTGAAGATCATCGTCTCCTTCGCCATCCTCTGCACGAAGAACGTGGGCCTCACGCTGCTGATGTTCGCAGTGCTGCCCTTCATGCTGGTTTTCGCCAGGCACTTCAACAGCAAGATGCGCCGCATTTTCAAGGAGCGCAACAAGCAGGTGGGCGAGATCAACGCCCAGGTGGAGGACAGCCTGCTGGGCATCCGCGTGGTGAAGTCCTTCGCCAACGAGGCCATCGAGGAGGAGAAGTTCCGCCAGGGGAATCTGCGCTTCCTGGACCTGAAGGCGGAGTCCTACAAGGTGATGGCCCAGTTCGGTACCTCCAACCGCATTTTCGATGGCCTAATGTACATCATCATCGTCATGGCCGGCGCCATCCTCATTGGCACGGGCGACCTCTCCCTGGCGGACTTCACCGCCTACCTGCTCTACGCCACGGTGCTGCTCAATTCCATCCGCCGCATTGTGGAGTTCACCGAGCAGTTCCAGCAGGGCATGACGGGCATCGACCGCTTCTTCGAGGTTCTGGACGCCCCCATCGACATCTTTGACGCGCCGGACGCGAAGGAGCTGACCAATGTCAAGGGCGAGGTCACCTTCGAGGACGTGAGCTTCCACTACGGCGACGACGATACCGAGGTGCTGCACGGCCTGAACCTGCACGTCACCCCCGGCCAATCCATCGCGCTGGTGGGCCCCTCCGGCGCCGGCAAGACCACCCTGTGCAACCTGCTGCCCCGCTTCTACGACGTGACCGGCGGCCGCATCCTCATCGACGGTCAGGACATCCGCACCCTCACCCAGAAGAGCCTGCGCGAAGCCATCGGCGTGGTGCAGCAGGACGTCTACCTCTTTGCCGGTACGGTCTACGAGAACATCGCCTATGGCAAGCCCGGCGCGACGCTGGAGGAGGTCATCGAGGCCGCCAAGCTGGCCGGCGCGCATGAGTTCATCATGGCGCTGCCGGGTGGCTACGACACCTACACCGGCGAGCGCGGCGTGCGCCTGTCCGGCGGACAGAAGCAGCGCATTTCCATCGCCCGCGTGTTCCTCAAAAATCCGCCCATCCTCGTGCTGGACGAAGCCACCTCCGCGCTGGATAACGAGTCGGAGCACATCGTGCAGCAGTCCCTCGAGCGCCTGGCCAAGGGCCGCACCGTCTTCACCATCGCCCACCGCCTGACCACCATCAAGGGCGCGGACGTGATTTGGGTGCTGACCGAAAACGGCGTGGAGGAAATGGGCGACCATCACACGCTGATCGCCAAGGGCGGCATCTACGCCGGGCTATACGCCATGTACACCAGCGACAGGTAAAGTATGAACCAAACAAGCAACCACCGTCTGACCCCGAATGCAAAGGCCCTCCGAAAGGCAATGACGCCGGAAGAACGTCACCTCTGGTATGACTTCCTGAAAATACTGCCAGTGACCGTGAATCGTCAGAAGGTTATCGAACGGTATATTGTTGATTTCTATTGTGCCTCTGCAAAGATTGTCATTGAACTGGACGGCGGACAACATTATGAGCCGGATGCCATGATAGCAGACCGGATGCGGGATACTTACCTGAAAAGCCTCGGTTTGACGGTGCTGAGGTATACGAATACTGATATCCACCATCGTTTCAGAGAAGTCTGCGAGGATATTTACAGGCACATACCGCAGCTTTCCACCTCATCACCCGCTGCGGCGGGAGCTTCCCCTCAAGGGGAAGCCAAGAGGTAGCCGCCGTTCAGCTTCTATATGTGCAGCAGGTTCGTACTGCTGCAAGAAAACGCACCAAAGCCTTCCCCTTGAGGGGAAGGTGGATTCGCCGCAAGGCGAAGACGGATGAGGTGGACGCCTCGTCCCCAGACACCAACACAAGGAGGAGCACACCATGCATCTCATCAAAGCCACTCCCGCTGATTTCCGCGCTGTCTGCGCGCTCTACGAATCCGTCAGCAACACCATGCAGGCCGCCGGCAACGACCAGTGGCGCTGGGGCGAGTACCCCAACGAGGCCATGCTGCAAGCCAGCCTCGACGCTGGCACGCTCTACATCGCCCGCGAAGGCGACGCGCTGCTGTGCGCCGTCACCATCGACCAGCACTTCGACCCTGAGTATGCCAACGTGAACTGGCTCCACGGCGTGCAGCCCGGCGCGTTCCACCGCCTGGCCATCGCCTGTGACCAGCAGGGCAAGGGCCTGGGCGCTGAGGCCGTGTCCGCCGTGTGCGACGTGCTGCGCCAGCAGGACTGCGACACGCTGCGCATCGACACCTACTGCGAGAATGCCGCCGCGCAGAAGCTGTACGGCCGCATCGGCATGCGCAAGGCGGGCGAAGTGACCTTCTTCCACCGCGAGAAGCCCTTCTTCTGCTACGAGCTGCCCCTGTCCGAGGAAGCGCCCCTGCTGCCCCTGACGATGCACCCCGCCTTCCGCGGCGGCAAGCTGACCCCCTGGGGCGGCGAGAAGCTCCGCACGGTGTACGGCAAGCCCATCGCGGAGGTTCCCACCGGCGAGAGCCTCGAGGTGAGCTGCATCCCCGGGCTGGAGTCCACCGATGATACGGGCGTGAAGCTGCCTGACCTGATCACGCAGTACGGCGAGCGCTTCGCGGGCAAGTACGCCCATGAAACCTTCCCGCTGCTGCTGAAGTTCATCGATGCGGCAGAGTCCCTCTCCGTGCAGGTGCACCCCGACGATACCTACGCAAACGCCAACGAAAACGGCAAGCTGGGCAAGACCGAGGCCTGGCTGATCCTGGACGCGCCCGAGGGCAGCCAGCTGGTTTACGGCATCAAGGCCGGCACCGGCCTGGCCGAGCTGCGCACCGCCTGCGAGGCCGGCGCAGCCGTCGAGCCCCTGCTGCGCAAGGTGGACGTGAAACCCGGCGACGTGTGCTTCATCCCGGCGGGCTGCGTCCATGCCATCGGCGCAGGCATCATGCTGTATGAGATCCAGCAGTCCTCCGACGTGACCTACCGCTTCTATGACTGGGAT
>JBGVOA010000325.1:0-2022 GCA_045126095.1 Christensenellales bacterium
TATGATCCTGCGCGCGCTCAAGGAGAGGAACCTCGCCCGCTGCACACGGGAGGTCAACCATGTGACGGTGCGCTCCGGGCGCATCAGCCGTCCGCTGACGATGGCGGTCTGCGCCGATCTGCACGACGGCCCCTTTGAGGATGTGCTGCCCCATCTGACAGGCTGTGATGCGATCCTCATTCCCGGCGACCTGGTGGACAGGCACTCCGGCAGCTATGAGCGGGGCATGCGCTTTTTGCAGGCAGCGACGGAGATCGCGCCTGTTTTCTACGCCATCGGCAACCACGAGCGGAAGCACCCGCGCCGGGCGGAATTCTGGCCGCAGGTGGAAAGCAGCCGCGCCACGGTGCTGGATGACCGCTATGTGGAATTCGGCGGGATCGTGCTGGGCGGGCTGTCCTCCAGGAAGGATGTGCGGGAGGCGGCGCCCTTTGTGGCGGAAATGGCGCAGCGGCCGGAGTTCCGCCTGCTGATGTGCCATCACCCGGAGTACTTCGGGCAGCACGTCAGCCCATACGAGATCGACCTGACCCTCGCCGGGCATGCCCACGGCGGACAGGTGCGGCTGGGCCGTCAGGGGCTGTTTGCGCCCGGACAGGGTCTGCTGCCGACGCTGACCAGCGGCTTTTATGCGCACGGGCGGCTGCTGGTGTCCCGCGGGATGACCAACGCCACCTGGGCCCCGCGCGTTAACTGCCCCTGCGAACTGATCATCCTGCACCTGGAGGGCGAAGATGGACAAGCGACTTGACGACATCCTGCGCCGGGCGGCGAAAATCATGCTGGACTATGCGAATCCGCAGGTCTACGAGAAGGGCGGCCATGCGGACTTCGTCACCGAGGCGGACGTGGCGGTGCAGTCTTTCCTGCTGGAGGAGCTGGCGAAGGCGTACCCCGGCGCGGCTTTCTTCGCCGAGGAAGCGGAGAGAAACATCCTTGGCGACGGCCTGACCTTCATCATCGACCCCATCGACGGCACGACAAACTACTTCCGCCGCCGCCGCTGCTCGGCCATCTCCATCGGCGCGGTGGAGGGTAAGCGGCCTGTCTTCGGCGCAATCTACGATCCCTACCGGGACGAAATGTACCATGCGGAGCGCGGCAAGGGCGCGTACTGCGGCGAAACGCGGCTGCAGGTGTCCGATACGCCCTTTGAGCGGGCGGTCATCGGCCTGGGCAGCGCGCCGTACTACAGCGAGCTGTTTGAGCTGACGGGACGCACGGTGGGCAGGCTCTTGCCGCAGATTGCGGACTTCCGCCGCACGGGCAGCGCCTGCATCGACCTGTGCGACGTGGCGGCAGGCCGCAGCGACGGCCACTTCGAGTGGCGGCTGCAGCCCTGGGACTACTGCGCAGCGACGCTCCTCGTCGAGGAGGCTGGCGGAAGGTGCGGCAGCATCCTGGGGGGCGAGGTGGTCTACGACCGGGCAATGCCCCATCTGGCGGCCAATGCGCGGATCTTCGAGCAGCTGCAGAGGGCGCTGCAGGAGATTCATCAGCAGCAATGAAATACGGCCCGTTCACCTCGTGAAGGAAGGTGAACGGGCCGTTTGCTTACTTGAACAGCTTGGGCAGGAAGTTGTAGATGCAGCGGCGCCACACGCTCCAGTCGTGGCCGCCGGGGAAGAGCTGGCGCTCCATGTTCAGACCCTTGCCCTCCAGCATCTCGTCGTCATTGGCGAAGGACTGGAAGAAGCCATCCTCCGTGCCCATGGCGCGGTAGAACACGCGGAAGCTCTCGTTGAACTTCTCTGCGTCCTCCAGCAGGGCCAGGTGCTTCTCCTCGCCGCCGCGCGGGAAGCGCAGGAAGCCGCTGAACACGCCCGCGTAGCCGAACAGATCGGGGTTCGTCAGGGTGACGATGCTCGTCTGGTAGCTGCCCATGCTCAGGCCTGCCATCGCGCGGTGCCACTTGTCCGTCAGCACGGGGTAGCGGGCCTCGATGTAGGGGATCAGGTCAGTAAGCAGCACCTGGGGGAAGAGCATCCGGCCCAGGTCGTGCGCGTCGCCCGCCTTGGGCTG
>JBGVOA010000326.1:0-1299 GCA_045126095.1 Christensenellales bacterium
GTTGATGCTGCGGTTGAGCGCCGCATCCATGGCCCTGCGGCTCTCGGCAAGCCGGGCGCTGATGCTCTGCATGTCCGTCCCTCCTAAAACCGGGAAAGCCGCGCCGCCACCAGGCAGACGCGGCCCCCTCTTTTCGTGGACTTACCAGCGGCACTTGTAGGAGCTGCACTGGCTCTCATCCGCCTTGCCGTCGCAGCAATTCTGCTTGGGCGAGACCTGGATGTCACTCAGGGAGCACATGCCGTTCACCGCGTGGTGCTGGCAGCTCTCCACAGAGCAATGGATGGACTGACGATTCTCCTTGCAGGACATATTGGAACCCCTCCTTCCGCATCGTCGGCGCTTGACCGCCGCACAAACAGCATGCCCGGATTTGCCCTTGTGATTCCGGGAAAAATGTGCTATGATGATGGCAGGCTGCAAGGCGCTGGACTTCCTTTCCGGTAGCCGCAGCAAATAAAATACAGGAGGCGCTTTTATGTTCAAAAAGCTGCTGACCACCCGTTCCCTGTGCCTGAGCGCACTCATTGCCGCGCTCTATGCCGCCCTGACGCTGCTGCTGGCCCCCATTTCCTACGGAGCCATCCAGTGCCGCGTCTCAGAGGCCATGACCGTTCTGCCGATCCTGCTGCCCCAGGCCATTCCGGGGCTGTTCGTCGGCTGCCTCATCGCCAATCTGTACACCGGCGTGATCACCGACGTGATCTTCGGCTCCCTGGCGACGCTCATCGCAGCCATCGGAACCTTCCTGCTGCGGAAGAAGCCGCTGCTGGCTGCCACCTGCCCGGTGCTGGCCAATGCCGTGATTGTTGGCCTGGTGCTTTCCCTGACCAACGGCTGGCCCGTGGCACTGACCATGCTGGAGGTCGGTGCGGGCGAAGTTGCCGCCGTGGCCCTGGGCATGCTGGTGCTGCTGCCCGCCCTGAAGCGCATTGACCTGACGAAGTATTTCTGAATCGCAGCCGTCCTCCTTCCGGAGGGCGGTTTTTTGCCGCATTTTTTTGCCGCATTTATTGAAGAAAAAATCATGTGCAGCGGCTGAAAATTTACATTATGGCATTCCTTTATGGCGCGATATGTGCTATAATACAAGCTGGAGTGTTATAGCGATTCCCAACACTCTCCGACACGATTATGATCTCCGCAGGAGGCTATCCTGATGAATGATACGACCCTGATTCTCGCATCCGCCTCGCCCCGCCGCAGGGAGCTGCTGGCGCTGACCGGCCTGCCCTTTACGGTGGACGCGCCGGATGTGGACGAAAGCTGCACCCTCCCGCCCCGCGAGGCCGTGATGGA
>JBGVOA010000327.1:0-4311 GCA_045126095.1 Christensenellales bacterium
ATGGCGCCGTGGAGGCGGACGTCGCCGCCTTCGCCCGCAGCACCATCGACAACCAGCAGCGCCTGCTGGCCCGCGCCTATGTGCCGGTGGATTACGAGGCCGCGCTGGCCATCGAGGCGGAGTGCCTGTGACAGGAGGAACGGCCCATGCTTTTAACTGCGCGCATTGACCGTCCTCTGGGGACGTGCCACCCCAGGTATCCCGACCTGGTTTACCGGGTCAACTATGGCGAAATCCCCGGCGTGCTGGCCGCCGACGGCGACTGGCAGGACGTGTACGTCCTGGGCGTGGACGAGCCTGTGGAGACCTTCACGGGCGAACTGATCGCCGTCATCCGCCGCCGCGATGACGTGGAGGACAAATGGGTGCTGGCACCGGAGGGCATGCGCTTCACGGCAGTGGAGATCATGTCCGCCGTGCGCTTTCAGGAGCAGTACTTCGACTCGTATGTGGTGCTGGACGATGCGCCCCTCATCATCCGCCGGGTGGACGAGGGTCTGCTGGACACGGCGCTGGCCATCCGCCTGGACTGCCTGCGGGAGGTCTGCGGCTTCGGGCCAGAGCATGTCTTTCCGTCGGAATTCATTGCCGAAACGGCGGACTTCCTGCGCACGGCTGACCAGACGACGCTGCTGATGCTGGACGGCGACACACCCGTCGCCTGCGCAACGCTGTGCTACAAGCGGGCGATCCCCACACCCGGCCATCCCACGGGCCGCCGTGCCCACCTGATGAACGTCTACACCGCGCCGACCCACCGTCGCCGGGGTCTGGCGAGGCGTCTGCTGACGCTGCTGCACCGGGAGGCCGCGCAGCGCGGCGTGACAGAGATCACACTGGACGCGACCGACGAGGGCCGCAAGCTCTACCAAAGCATGGGCTACGCCGCCAGCGACGAAGCCATGTATCTTGATATCGGAAGGTAAAGGCATATGGATATCTGGCTGTGGATGCTGGCCGTGCTGGTCGGCTATTTCGTCAAGGGCATTGCGGGCATCGGCAACACCCTGGTGGTGACCGCCGCGATGGCCTGGACGCGCACAAATCAGGAGATCACCCCGGTGGAGCTGCTGCTATGCGTCCCCACCAACCTGCTTTTGGCCTGGCAGAACCGCCGGCACATCGACTGGCGGCTGACGATTCCGCCGCTTTGCATGGTGCTGGCGGGCGATGTAGTGGGCGTGCTGCTGCTGAAGAATGCCAACGTAGACGCACTGAAGGTGGTCTTCGGCGCAGTGCTGATCCTGTTGGGTGCGGAGATGCTCTGGCGGGAGCTGCGCGGCGTACAGGAGAAGAAAACCCACCCGGCGATTTTGATGACACTGGGGATTTCCGCCGGCGTGCTGTGCGGCCTCTTTGGGGCAGGCGCGCTGCTGGCGGCCTATTTCGCCCGCGTCACCCGGGACGACAAGGTCTACAAGGGCAGCATGTGCTTCATTTTCGCCATGGAGAACATCTTCCGCGTCATCGTGTGCAGCGTAACAGGCCTTCTGACCCTGGAGACTGTGAAAATCGCGGCCCTGCTCGCCGTGCCGATGCTCGTCGGCCTCTTTACCGGCATGAAGCTCTCCACGCGCATGAACGCCCGCGCGATGCGCATCGTCATCATCGTGATGTTGATGGTTTCAGGCGTGCCGCTGCTGCTGACGAATCTGTGACGGAGTTCATGCCGGGGACATGATTAGCGGGTATCATGGGTATGGTTGGGCAGCTTTTACCTCATCCGACCTCCCGCAAGAGGGAGGCCACCTTCCCCTCTCCGCTGCTTCCCAAAAAGAATGATGTGGCGAAATCTTGCACATTACGACCAAAGGGGAAGGGTTCATCCCCTCCCGCCACGCCTGCAGAGAAGTGCCCACAGGAACCGATTGCTACATCGGTTCCGTTTGGCGCCATGAAATCTATTGCAACGAATCGCAATGGCTTCGGCTCTTCCAGCGCTCCTTTCACGACCATGTGATCCGCACAGAAGAAGGCTATCAGACGATTTGGGAATACTTCGCACTTCAAACCAAATCCCCCGCCCGAAAAAGGGGTTCCCGCCCCGGATGGCGAATGATACAAGTACCGGGCATTATTCCTCCCGGCTGAGAACAAATCAAACGAGGTCAACATATATGAACGAAGCAAAGAAGATCGGCATCCTGGGCGCGGGCACCTGGGGTGTGGCGCTGGCGCGGCTGCTGGAGCGCAACGGGCATGCGGTCACCGTGTGGTCGAAGTTCCCGCAGGAGGTGGAGGCGCTGGCGACAAGCCGCGTCCACCCCAACCTGCCGGGCCTTGCCATCTCGGAGGACATCGCCTTCACCAGCGACGTCGCCGTGGTCTGCCGGGAAAAGGATATCCTGCTTTTCGCCGTGCCCTCGGTGTTCGTGCGGTCGACGGCGGCGCTGGCAGCCCCCTTCATCCCCAACGGGCAGGTCATCGTGGACGTGGCCAAGGGCATCGAGCCTGACACCCTCATGACCATGACCGAGGTCATCCGGGACGAGTTGAACCGCGATGGCCAGCATGCGGACGTGAAGCTGGTGGCCCTCTCCGGCCCCACCCACGCCGAGGAGGTTGCGCTGGACATGCCCACCTCCATCGTGTCCGCCTGCGGGGACGCGGAAGTGGCGGAGCTGGTGCAGGACGTGTTTATGGACTCCTGCATGCGCACCTACACCAACGGCGACGTGCTGGGCGTGGAGCTGTGCGGCGCACTCAAAAATATCGTGGCCCTGGCAGCGGGCATTTCCACCGGCTTGGGCTTTGGCGACAACGCCAAGGCAGCACTGATCACCCGCGGCATGGCGGAAATCACCCGTCTGGGCCTGGCCATGGGCTGTCAGGAACAGACCTTCTTCGGCCTGGCAGGCATCGGCGACCTGATCGTCACCGCCACCTCCGTCCACAGCCGCAACAACCGCTGCGGTATGCTGCTGGGCCAGGGGATGAAGCCGGAGGACGCCATCCGCGAAGTCGGCATGGTGGTGGAGGGCGTCAATGCACTGCCCGCCGCCATGCAGCTGGCCAAGCGTCACGGGGTGGACATGCCCATCGTCAGCGGCGTGAACGCCGTGATGTCGGGCACGATGACCCCCGCGCAGATGGGCCACGCCCTCATGACCCGCGAAAAGACCCCGGAGGTCAACCAGAACGAGATGAACGCCCGCTTCCAGAGCGCGCTGATGCGTCGCCGCCTGCAAGGCGAGGCCCGGCGCGTACTGGTGGCCGGCACCTTCCCCACCCTCAGCCACGAGGAGATCGCCTGGCTGAAGCAGGCCAAGGCCCAAGGCACCTGGCTGGCCGTGGCCCTGGTGGATCACGGCGACGCTGCCCAGCTGGAGGAGCGACGCGAGAGCCTGCGCGCTCTGCGGTGCGTCGACCGCGTAATCCCCGTGCGGGACTGGACTGACCTGAAGGACGCGGTGCGCAACCTGCGCATCGACCTGATCGTCGCCCGGGAATACCAGGCGGGCCAATTCGCTGACCAGGAATTGAACGGCACAGAGCTCATGACCCTTTGATATACGCAGGCCCCCGGCACGTTCATGTGTCGGGGGTCTTCTTCGTCATATTCCAAGGATATAAAAGCCATTGTAGTCTTTGGCGCGCTCCAGCCAGCCCAGCAGCGTTTCATACTCCGGCGGCTGTTCCCGCCGGAGCCGTTCCATCAGCGGATCGATCATGGCAGACTCGTAATAGTTAATCCCATACAGATCGACCGTGCCGCGCCGCAGGTTGTTGTAAACCCCGCCGGTGAAAAACCTGCCATACTCGCGGTACAGTGCCGTTTCGTCATCCACATAGAGGGAATCATCCATCCAGTTGCGGATGCTGTCGACATCCACCAGGCGCCTCACCGGAGTCCCTGGCGGCATGCGGCAGAACTGGAGCTCCACAAAGCAGGAGCCGCCCTGGCGCCGCCGCTCCTCCTGGCTGCGGAAGGTTTGAAACAGCATCGGATCCCCTCCTCATTCACGTCACCACAGAAAATCGCTTCCACGCACAGCGAACAAGCATGTATGCGCCTCTATTGTAGCAGCATGCGTTGGACTTGTCCACCCGCATCTGCCAACCAAGCGCCGCCACTCCCTCTGAACTAAAAAAGTCAGCCGCGATTGCGACTGACTTACGCTCCCCAGGTAGGGCTCGAACCTACAACAACCCGGTTAACAGCCGGGTGCTCTGCCATTGAGCTACTGAGGAATAAAGGGGAACCGGCAGCGACCTATCCTCCCGGGCCGTGTCCAGCCAAGTACTTTCGGCACTGGAGAGCTTAACTACTGTGTTCGGAATGGGAACAGGTGGGACCTCTCCGTCATTACC
>JBGVOA010000328.1:0-1326 GCA_045126095.1 Christensenellales bacterium
TTGGGGATGTCGTGCAGCTTCAGGTCCAGGAAGATCTTGTGGCCGCGGGCCTTGATCTCCTTGACGATCGCGGGGCCTTCCGCGTAGAACAGCTCCATGCCGATCTTCACGAAGGGCTTGCGACCGGTGAACTGCTCCAGGAACGCGATGGTCTTTTCCTTATTCTCAAAGTCGAGGGCAATGATGACGTCCTTAGCCATTGTTGTTTCCTCCTACATTTGTTGTTGATGTATATCCAAACATGCGGGGTGCATGCGGATGGCGCTTATATGAATTCAGAATGCCGCATTTTCGCGTCACACGCGGGTGATGTCGCTCAGGCGCTCGATCCGCAGCTTCTCCATCTCCACCGGCAGCTGCTCGATGATCTCCTTGCAGGCGTAGGGGTTGACCAGGTTCGCCGCGCCGACCTGCACGGCCTTGGCGCCGGCCATCATCATCTCGATGACGTCGCGGGCGGTGCTGATACCGCCCATACCGATGACCGGGATCTTCACCGCGCCGGTCACCTGGTACACCATGCGCAGGGCCACCGGGAAAATGCCGGGGCCGGAGTAGCCGCCCATCACATTCGCCAGGATGGGCTTGCGGCGGTTCAGGTCGATGCGCATGCCCAGCAGGGTGTTGATCAGGGACAAACCGTCCGCACCGGCCTCTTCGCAGGCCTTGGCGATGGAAACAATGTCCGTCACGTTGGGGCTCAGCTTGATATACACGGGCTTGGTGGCGACTTCCTTCACCGCGCGGGTGACGCTCGCCGCGGCCTCGGGGCTGGTGCCGAAGGCCATGCCGCCGCCGTGGACGTTCGGGCAGGAGATGTTGACCTCGAGGATCTCCACCTGGTCCTCGCGGGTCAGCTTGGACACGCAGTTCACGTACTCCTCGATGGAGAAGCCGCTGATGTTGGCCACGATGGGCTTGTGGAACACCTTGCGCAGCTCGGGCAGCTCATGGGCGATGACATGATCCACGCCGGGATTTTGAAGGCCGACGGAGTTCAGCATGCCGTTGGGGCACTCCGCGATGCGGGGCGTGGGGTTGCCGAAGCGGCTCTCGGCGGTCGTGCCCTTGAAGGACAGGGAGCCGAGGATGTTGATGTCATAGTACGGCAGGAATTCCTGTCCGAAGCCGTAGGTGCCGCTGGCGGGGATGATGGGGTTGTCCAGCTTCACGCCGGAAAGGGTTACGGACAAATCCTTCATTACCAAATCACCTCTTCCCTATCGAGTACGGGGCCGTCCTTGCAGATGCGCTTGTAGCCGCCCTTGACCTTCACGGTGCAACCCATGCACGCGCCGAAGCCGCAGCCCATGCGCTCCTCGAAGG
>JBGVOA010000329.1:0-2135 GCA_045126095.1 Christensenellales bacterium
CGAGGACCTCACCCGGCTGACGGACGCCCGCTTTTAATACCTGCTGGAGGAGGAATCCTTCCAGGCCTGGAACACAGACGAATGATCGATGCGCCAGTGGACTGTTTCCGTCCGCTGGCGCAATTTCCATTTCATGCGCAGTTCACAGGCCCGTGCTATGCTCAAGCTGTGTTGAACGGCCGCCTATTGAAGCGCGCCCCACCCTGTGGTATAATGGAAATATACCGACATACATAAGGAGCTGAGAAATTTGTTTACGATCCTTGTTGTGGAGGACGATCTGGCCCTGCAGCGCATGATGTGCGCCTACCTGGGCATGAAAGGCTATCAGACCATCCCTGCTGCCAACGGACAGGAGGCCCTGGACGCCATCGACCGCGTACTGCCGGATCTGGTGATTGCGGACGTGATGATGCCCGTGATGGACGGCTGGGAACTGACGCAGGAGCTGCGCGACGCTTACCCCCGCCTGCCCATCATGCTGGTGACCGCCCGCGACTCCCTGGAAGACAAGCGCACCGGCTTTACCGCAGGCGCGGATGACTATCTCACCAAGCCCGTCGACCTGGACGAGCTGCTGCTGCACGTTCACGCATTGCTCCGCCGCGCGCAGGTGATGAACAGCCATAAGCTCGTCATCGGCGAAACGACGCTGGATTACGACAGCCTCACCGTCCGCCGCAGAGACGTCCTGTTGGCGCTGCCCAAAAAGGAGTTTTACCTCCTCTTCAAGCTTCTCTCCAACCCCATGCAGATCTTCACCCGCCGCCAGCTGATGGACGAAATCTGGGGCATGGACGCGGAGAGCGATGAGCGCACGGTGGACGTGCACATCAAGCGGCTGCGCGAAAAGTGCGAGGCTTTCCCGGATTTCCACATCGAAACCGTGCGAGGCCTGGGTTACAAGGCGGTCAAGGACAATGGATAAGCTGCATCACCTGCGCCCTTACTCCTTCCGCGGGAACCTGATGTCGGCGCTGTACATCGGCGCGATCGTATCGTGCATCATCACCTTCGTATTCGCATATTGCGTCACGCACCTGAACGTGCAGAACGAGGTGACGCTCCAGCAGCAGGCCGTGGCGGTGTATCTGCTGGAGATGGAAAAGCGCACGGACATGTCCCACGAGGACATCTTCTATATCGGCAAGCAGGCCAATATCACCTTTACGGAGATGCAGCCGTCCGACCCCTCCGTGCCGGAGGCGGTACGCGCGGGGCTGAAGAGCCGCAGCATCCACACGCAGCTGGACGGTGTGGCCGATATGCCCGTCACCTATGTGCAAATGGCCGAACAGCTCGTCCGCATCGACGTGGACTCCGTCACGGGCATGTACTTCGTGTCCTTCTTCCGCGTCATCACCACAGCGCTTTCCTATCTTGCGGTGGTGGTGCTGATGGTCACGCTCATCTCCTTCAAACTTTCAAAGCCCGTCCACCAGCTGACCGTGGCCAATGCCCGTGTGCAGAACGGCGATTTTGACGTCCGATTGCCCGCCAACATACCCGGCGAAATGGGCGATATGATGCGCTCCTTCAACGCCATGACCGAATCCCTCGGGCAGACGGCTTACCTGCAGAAGGACTTCATCAGCAGCATCTCGCATGAATTCAAGACGCCCATCGCCTCCATCCGAGGCTTTGCAAAGCTCCTTCAGATGCCTGGGCTGACAGAGGAGCAGCGCCAGGAGTACATTTCTCTCATTGCCCAGGAGTCCGACCGTCTCTCGCGGCTTTCTGAGACGCTTCTGCGCCTGACCGCTCTGGAGCAGCAGACGGCCCCGGCTTCCATCAGCCGCTTCTCCCTCACCGAGCAGCTGCGGCAGGTCATTCTGCGCCTGGAACCCAACTGGTCTGCCCATGGGATCGATTGGCAGCTTGAACTTGATGACGAAGTTGCCATCGAATCCGACGAGGCGCTGCTGAGCCATGTGTGGATCAACCTGATCCAGAATGCCATCAAATTCTCGCCCGAAGGCAGCAGCATCATTGCCAGCGTCGAAAGCAGTGGCGGACAAGCTGTCGTTCGCATCACTGATCACGGCTGCGGTATGGACGAGGAAACGGTCAAACGCATCTTCGACCGCTTCTATCAGGCTGACCGCAGCAGAAGGCAGGAGGGCGTGGGCCTGGGC
>JBGVOA010000330.1:0-4420 GCA_045126095.1 Christensenellales bacterium
GCGGAGTGCTGGATGTTCCAGCGCGGCGACTATATCATCGACATGCCCTGCGTGGGCTGGTTTCCGATTCCGGAGGAGGAATAAACGATGCTGAAGATAAGCATAGACGGCAACCGCAGCGTTATCGAAGCAGACGGCGAGCTCATTGATACGCTCAAAGATCTCGGTTTGTGTATCTGCGCTATTTACGGCGCCGTCGTTCGCGCGAACCCTGACGCAGGATTGGCTTTCAAACGGGCCGTTACCGCCATGACCTCGGACACCGGCCCCGTATGGGATATCGACGGCATGAAGCCGGACTTTTCCCGCACGGTCGTGATTGATAAAGACGAACTGAAAAAGCAGATGGAGGACGACGAATGAAAATGCTTCAAACCGGAGACGCCTGCCCGATCTGCGGGCAGCCGATCCGCACGAAGGACCCGAACAAGCTGATTTTTCTGTCCGCCATGGCGTGGTGGGATGAACAAAACGTCGACTGTGATCCGGATCTCTGCGAAGGCGACGGCGCCGAAGCAGCTCCCATTGACAGGATCCGCAGCCTTCCGGACGCGGCCCTCGCCGATTTGATCGGCAGACTTGCGGAATGCGGATACGCCCGAGGCGCAGAGGCTGGCAAAACATGAACGAGGAAAGAAGACGCGAGCTGGCCACCGACTGCGCGGAGCTGGCCGCCATGCTGGCGCCGGCAATCGAGAATATCATCGCCAAGCTCGCCCCGATCCTGGCCGATCTCTATGAAGCCTGCGCACAGGCGATCGCGTTCGTCGGCGAAAACCTTGTAATCCAGTCCGACGCTTTCATCGAGATCTATGCCGTCGCCCAGGGCGTGCCCCTGAAATGGCTCTACATCTACCGGCACACCAAGAAGCGCCGGACGCGGAAGAAGTACGCCAAGCTGCTGACCGACGCCGCGATCGCGTACATGGAGGAAAGCAAATGAGCATCTTAATCAAGGGCTTAGGAATGCCTGCAGACGGCGAGCTTTTATGCATTAACATCTATCCAGATGGCAAAGTGTGCATTAACCTCGATTTGAATTGTGAAAGGATTGCAACCGCCGTCCCCGCCGCCGATGTTGCACCTGTGCGGCATGGACGGTGGATAGTGGATGACATTACAGGGCTTATCACGTGTTCCGAATGCAAAAATGATGCGCCGCTAGACACAACAGGTGGCGGGCAGTGGTGCTCGCCGTTCTGCCATAGCTGCGGGGCGAAGATGGACGGTGACGGAGAATGAGATTGACAAATAAAAAAGAAGCAGATGCACAGCGCAAAGCGTATGAGCGTCGCCTTGAACAAGGCTATCCGCGAAACATCCCGGAAGAACGGTTTCTGAAGCTCGCCGCCTATGAGGACGCAGAGGAACAGGGGCGGCTGGTGATTCTGCCGTGCAAGGTGGGGGACAGAGTTTATCGGATTCATACGCATGACCACATTGAGGAACAGTACATAATGGCAATTCACATTTCTGCGTCTGGCGTTTGGTATTGGGACGAAACTGGACGAGAAACGCCTGTAGAAAAAATTGGCAAGACCGTATTCCTGTCCCGCGAAGAAGCCGAAGCCGCGATCTCCGACACGGAGAAAAGCAAATGAAGGCCATTACGATCTGGCAGCCGTGGGCGTCGCTGCTCCTGCTGGGCGTCAAGATCGACGAGACAAGGAGCTGGCCTACCGGGTACCGCGGACACATCGTGATCCACGCCGCCAAGAAGCCCGTCGGCGAGGTGCTCCCCTTCCTCCCGGAGGAGACCCTCGCCGAGATCCGCCGGCATATCCCGGATCCGGAGGCCCTGCCCGTCGGCGCCGCCATCGGCATGGCCGATCTGATCGCCTGCAGGGAGATCGACGACAGCTTCCGGGATATGCGATCGCCGGCGCAGCTGCTGCTCGGCAACTACACCGACGGCATGTTTGCCTGGGAAATGGCGCCGCTGATGACGCTGGCGGCGCCCATCCCCTGCCGCGGCGCCCAGGGGCTCTGGGAATGGAGGCCGCCGCATGGGTAAGCACAAGACGCCGCCGCGGCGCCTTCCCTGCTCCCAGGCCGACGTCAAGCGCGCCCTGGCCGAGGGGCGGGATCAGGGCATCGAGCTGACGCTCACCGTCATGCTCTACGTCCTGGTCGACAAGTTCGGCTTTTCCGATCTGCAGATCTGCCGCGCGAATCAATACTTCCGCACCAACACCGCCGCGATCCTCGACGGCAGCGTCAAGTTCGACGAAATGAAGACGCTGCTCTGGGAGGACTACGGCTGGGAAATCAATCTATCCAAGGAGGCGCACCCGAATGACAGACAGTGAAATCGTATCAAGGCTGATCTTCCTTGCCTTCGTCGCCGAGCCGGCGGAGCCCGTGCCCTTCGGTCCGGACAGCAAGCCGCTGCTCACGTGGGGCGAGGCAATGGGGCTGTACGCCCGCTGCATCGAGCGGGAGCGCTCGCCGCAGGGGCTAACTCTTAACTGCGCGCCGGAGAAGCTGGACTTCTTAGCCGCGACCGAGGCTGCCAATATCCTGTCGGATTATTTTCTGAAGGCCGAGCCGGAGCCGGAGCCGGATGATACGGCGCAGGCAAAGCCCGGGCTCGTGCTGGATCCGCCGCCGATCTTCCCGGACAAGCCCAATCCGCTGGAGGAGACCGTGCCGCTGCGGGCAAAAGAGATCAAGGGCGAGCTGTCCACCGTGCCGGCGTTTACCGGGAAGGGCGCGACGGACAAGCGCAAGATCTTCGACCGGATGAACGCCTTTCGGGACAAGCACCGGCTGCAGGCCTTCAAGACCGCGGCCGAGGCCAGCGACGGGAAGCTCACCGAGTGGGAGATCCGGGACATGATGGAGTGCAAGCCGGCGCCCATGACCAAGTGGCACGCGCTGCGGGACGCCCTCGACAGACTGGAGGGATCCTGATGCCGCGCGTAAAATTCCGCCTGGCGGCCGGCGGCGATCAGGCGGACGTCGATTGCGTGTGCTTCTCGCGTGAGCCCGGGAAGGCGCCGGACTGCACCGCGCTCAATCATCCCTGGTGTCTCGCCGCAGGCAGCGCCGGCCCGGAGGCCTGCAAGTTCCGCAAGCCGAAGGAGGTGCCGCCGGATGGCTAAGAGCAAGCGCCTCAAAACCGTGCGGGCCGGGCGGCTGGTCTTCGGCGTCTGCTACACCCAGGCGCTGGCGTCCGATTCGCCCAAGGCCCGCGCCGCCAAGAGCAAATGCAGCAGCGAGGCCCGGAAGCGATTAAACTTCCGGGCTGCCTGGCAGAAGCTGCGACTGCTGCTCTGCGCCAATTTCTCCCGCGGGGATCTCTTCGTCACGCTGAGCTACGACGATGCCCACCTGCCGCCTGGCCGGAAGGAGGCCAAGAAGACGGTGCAGGGCTTCATTGACCGGATGCGCGCCGCCCGGAAGGCGGAGGGCGAGCCCTTCAAGTACGTGTACGTCACGGAGGAGCTCGTCGACGACGGCCGGGACCGGCGGCTGCATCACCACATGATCCTGAACGCCGGCGCCGCCCGGCGGGACTATGAGCTGATCCGATCCCTCTGGACCGCAGGCAGCAGCATCGAGATCCTGCAGCTGGGCGAGCACTCCCTGTTTACCGACGACTTCCTGGAGCTCGCGCAGTATCTCTGCAAAGAGCGGGATCCGGACGCGAAGGTCTATAACGTGGGAGATCGCTGCTGGTGCGCGTCCCGGAACCTCGCCCGGCCCGAGGTCGTCAGCGAGCTGGTCGACGACAACGTCACCATCTGCGCGCCGCCCGGCGCCCGGATCCTCGACAGCGACCACAAAATGAACGAGTACGGATCCTATGATTATTTAGTCTACCTGCTCCCGGAGCAGAGGCCCAAAAGGCCGCCCACAACTCCAGATGGCTGATACTCTTTCTGTCTCGGGGTTGTGTATATCTTTAGGTGAGAGAGGTGAGAAAATGGTACCAGGTACACAAAATCGCTTGACCGGCGACACGGAAAAGTCTAAACTGGAGACAAGGAACGGACGGGCAGTGTGCCCGATCTGCCACAGAGAGACAAAGACGCGGATCCGCAGCGATACAGCCCTGGATAACTTCCAGCTGTTCTGCGAGCGGTGCAAGCAGACCTCAATCGTATATCGAGAGCCTGAGCCTTAGAGCCTGAGCCAATGCAAAGACATTGTGCTCGGGCTCTTTTTTGTTGCCTATGAGCTTTGATTATTCCCGCAAGAACAAGCGATGGCGCCGGCTGCGGGACGCTGCGCTGCGGCGCGATGGGTACATGTGCCGCCAGGCCGCGCGCTTCGGCCGCGCAGAGCCGGCAGAGTATGTCCATCACGTCTGGCCGGCCGAGGATTATCCGGAGTATGCATATTGCCTTTGGAACCTGATCAGCTTGACCAAGACAAACCACGACGCGATGCACGACCGCATCACGCACAAGCTCAC
>JBGVOA010000331.1:0-4658 GCA_045126095.1 Christensenellales bacterium
ATTTAGTTTTGCACATAAAAATACAATCCTTCCATCTGCATCCATCATATCATCAAAACATTGACTGAGCCAGTCTACGTCATGATCAAATACACATCTACTAAAGTAAAAAACTGACTTTATCAAATCTTCTGTTCCATCGGTTCTTGTTGTTACTGCTAATTCGGATAGCTTTTTCAAACCTTCTGCACAATCTTTCCCGCAGTTGATTTCGATTTTT
This sequence comes from Christensenellales bacterium, assembly GCA_045126095.1. Lineage (GTDB taxonomy): Bacteria > Bacillota > Clostridia > Christensenellales > Aristaeellaceae > UBA11524. The sequence continues at coordinate 221 of JBGVOA010000331.1, forward strand.
CCCTTTTTGGTAACCAGTACACCTGCTGTTGACAATACCGATATAAATATTTTCTTTGGTGAAAAAATCTCCGTTGAAACTGAAAGACCCTTCTCGGTAATTACTGCATTTCTACAATAAAAGAATAGCTGTTCCATTAATTCCTCTATCTTAATAAGGGGAGTTCGTATTACTTTCACATCTGCTTCTCGTCCTTTTTGCTGCTCCCATGGTTGAAAGAAAACATCAGATACAGCTTTTAGACCAATATCGTCGCATTGTTCCCCAATTGTTCGATCGATTGTCGTGGGCCAGTACTATATGTCCCAGATTGATGGTGAACTGAAAGCGATCAAGGGTACGATGCAGCAGCTCCTCAATTTCCAAATGGACGAATACAGGAGTAACATACAGGCTCTGATCAATCAGGTCACCAAGATTGCTGATCACCAAGCCGAAGTCCTCATGAACGATGAACTGCGCAGCAGAATGCTTTCAATGCTTGATGATTGCGAGCGCAAATGTGATCAGCTGCTTGAACAAGCCAATCAGGCATTGCTCCGTCTTTCTCAGACCAAATCAATTGAATACTCGGAGTATGAGCAGCAGGTGAAGGAAGCCGCCGAATGGTATGCCTATCAGCAGATCCTGCTGAATCTCCAGTATCAGATCGGCAATCTGGCCTACACGTTGATGTTCGGAACTGTCTCTCAAGAATTCTGCTTCTCCAGCTATTCCACGAGTCTGTCGAGTGCCCAAACAGCATGCGCTGGTCTTTGCGCATGGCATGAAGCACAGATCACCCATTTCGGCATCGACATTCGCGAGCTCACCCGTAAGCGTAAAGGCTTTGATGCGTTGCTTCATACGATTCCAAGCCTGATCAATCGAAAGCTGGAACAGCGTCCCATTGACGAAGTGATCGTCGGTATGATGCAGACACAGATGCTTACTCCCTCAGATTTGCTTTCCGATTTCCAATCGAAGTTTGAAATGGATACCCACATTCTTTATGATGGCGAGAAGCTGTACTATCTGAAAGACTGATATCAAAGGAGTTTTCCCTATGCTGGCATACACCTACGTTTCCCATGGTCATTTCGCATTGCAGGACAAGCCCAAGCCTACCCTGCAGAACGACCGCGACGCCATCGTACGCGTCACACTTGCAAGCATCTGCTCCAGCGATCTGCACATCAAGCACGGTTCCGTGCCTCGCGCTGTTCCTGGCATCACGGTTGGTCATGAGATGGTCGGCATTGTTGAGGAAGTTGGCGCTGCCGTTACAACTGTAAAGCCCGGTGACCGCGTGACTGTCAACGTGGAGACCTTCTGCGGCGAGTGCTTCTTCTGTCAGAACGGCTGGGTAAACAACTGCACCGATCCTCACGGTGGATGGGCACTGGGCTGCCGCATCGACGGCGGACAGGCAGAGTATGTCCGTGTTCCCTATGCAGATCAGGGCCTGGATAAAATCCCGGACAGCGTCACAGATGAACAGGCGCTGCTGGTAGGCGACGTATTGGCCACTGGCTACTGGGCTGCGCAGATCTCCGAGATCAAGCAGCGTGACACCGTGTTGATCATCGGCGCAGGCCCCACCGGTCTGTGCACGCTGCAATGCGTACAACTACTGCAGCCTAAGCGAATCATCGTCTGCGACATCGACGAAAGCCGTCTGGCCTTTGTCAACAATCATTACCCGGAGGTGCTGACCACCACACCTGACGGTCTGGCTGATTTGGTCCGTTCGCATTCCGATCATGGCGGCGCAGATGTGGTGTTGGAGGTTGCCGGCAGTGAGCATACCTTCCGCATGGCATGGGAATGCGCCCGCCCCAACGCAATCGTGACTGTAGTTGCGCTCTACGATGGCCCGCAGGTGCTTCCTCTGCCGGATATGTACGGCAAGAACCTGATCTTCAAGACCGGTGGTGTGGACGGCTGCAACTGCAAGGAAACCCTTGACCTCATTGCTGCCGGGAAGCTCGACACCTCGCCGCTGATCACCCATACCTATGACCTGAAGGATATCGAAGAGGCTTATGAACTGTTTGAGAATCGCCGGGATGGCGTGATCAAAGTGGCTGTACGATGCTCATCCAAGGAGAAGCTATGATCACATCGTTCTGTATCGAGTGGCATAATTGGGGTGAGATTCATGCTATCGATGATATTGCAATCGAAATCACCAAGGTTTCCCGCAGAAAAAAGCTGTTAACCATAGGGCAGTGTGATGCTATTGGAAATGACCTTCTTTCCACAGCTATACCCCTAACCTACGAAATATGCGATCATCTCTTTTCATTGGTAGAAACAGTAGCTGCCGAAGCATCTCAACAAGACTACATGGTGGAAGTGAACGATGGTTATTACTGGCGTCTCCTACTCCGCCATAGCGATAAACACGTCCATATCCTTGAGGGAACTGTAGACGCTCCCAATGCCGCAAAAGAATTGGAAAATTACATTGAAAAGCTCCTGGAAAACCAGCACAATATGGGTGAAGTGCATCTGTTCGGAGCCCGTTGGTAAGAAAAAAAGCTCTCTGCCACACCGCACCACGCGGTCAGCAGAGAGCTTTCTATGTATATAGTTTCTTATCCCATGACCTGCTGCACCTTGCGCAGATACTTCGCCGGGATATCCTTGAGCAGCCGCCAAACAATATTCATCGGCTTGCTGCCATTGTGACTGACGTACTCCGCCTCGCCCAGGAAGGTATAGGGTGCTGCACCACAGGCGTCCTGCTTGAATTCGCGAACAAACAGCAGCACATGACTACCGTGTTCAGCATGATGGATATACCTCTGGCCAGTGGTCGAGTCCGCACTCGTAGTAGATTGGCTCTGCCAGTGGAACAGGCTGGGGCTGATAGCGTAGTCGTTGTACATCGTGGTAGGCGAATAATCTTTGTCGGACTTGTTCAGCGTTACGAACAACACATCCGTCTGCTTGTCCGGCAGGTACTTCACGCCCTCACGGACGGTGGCAGGTTTCATGAAGTCCAGCGCCACCAGCAGCTGATCACGGGTGTAGCTGCAATGCACATCCAGCGGGCAATCGTAGGGCAGAGAAACAGGCGTGTCAATAAAGTCCACCTGATCCAGCTTCCAGCGCAGCAGATCGCATAGCTCCTGCAGCATGATCGGACTGTCCGCCAGCGCGTAGAGGTTTTCCCACACTTCATCCGAGGAGAAATCCGTGATCGCACTCTGCCACACAGTCACATAGAACATGTTCAGCAGTCGCTGATGCTCCACAGAAAGCTTGGTGAAGTCAACGTCGTTCAGCCTGGGCAGAATGTCCAGCAGGAAGCTGATCCAGCGACGGGAATCAATGGCGACCAGGCGGCTGAAAGCCTTCGTCAACACTTCTTCTGCCGGCTCGGAGAAATCCTCCCGCACGCCAGCGTCAGAGCACAAGCGCGCAAAGCTGAACTTGGCATAGATCGCCCGTGCATCCATATGGTAGTAGCTCAGGAAGTTCGCCAGCGTCAGCTTCTGACCGCTGTCCTCTTCAAAGGAGGCGATCTTGCTGACCAGCCCGGCCCGGACGCCATAGCTCTGGCGGATGTTTTGCAGGATGGTCTGGGCAGCCTTCTTCTCCAGCTGGATGTAGCATCCCTTAGGCACGTTCACGAAGCCGTGCCGGAGCTCCTGCTCCACACTGCGGCGGGTACCCGAGAGCAGTGCCGCAAACTTCTCTTCGAAGTTGTATTTACGGTTGGCTGCGCCGATGAAATCCAGCACCGTCAGACATTCCTTACCTTCCGCAAGGCGCAGACCACGGCCCAGCTGCTGCAGGAAGATCGTCAGCGACTCCGTGGGACGCAGGAACAGCACCGTGTTCACTTCCGGGATGTCAACGCCCTCGTTGTAGATGTCCACAACGAAGATGATGCGCAGCTCGCCTTTGACGAGGCGTTCCCGGGCCGTGCGGCGGTCTTCATCGGAGGACTGGCCGACCAACGCCATTGCTGGAATGCCGCATTCGTTGAAGTAGTCCGCCATAAACTTCGCATGCTCAATGGACACACAGAAGCCCAGCGCCTTCATTTGATCTATGTCAGCGACATAGTAGTGCAATCGTCGGATGATATGATCGGCGCGTTGACGGGCGACGCCACGACTGAAAACATAGAGATTACTTAACTCACTCTTATCATAACCACCACGCACCCATCGCAGATCATTCAGATCAACGGTATCAGACACACCAAAGTACTGGAACGGGCACAGGAGCTTGCGGTCGATGGCTTCCGGCAGGCGGATCTCAGCGGCGATGCGCCCACCGAAGTAATCCAGGATGGACTTGCCGTCCATGCGCTCCGGGGTAGCCGTCAGCCCCAGCAGCACCTTGGGCTGGAAGTGCTCCAGCGCCTTGCCATAGCTGTGGGCAGCGGCATGGTGCGTCTCGTCGATGACGATGTAGTCGTAGTAATCAGCCGTAAGCTTGG
>JBGVOA010000332.1:0-2570 GCA_045126095.1 Christensenellales bacterium
GCCGCCCTCGACAGCCTTTCGGGCCAGCTGGTTTCTGGCGTCATAGATCAGGGAGGAGGTGCTTATAACCACCTCAGAGCCGTGCGGCAGGCGCAGGCCCGCAAACGACCGGAAAAACAGTGTATGCACCATGTCCATGCACGGCACGGCAATCATCAGTTTCATAAGCCCCTCCTGTCATTCATCAGGTGCTGGTGACGGTCACGGTGCACTGGGCGGTCAGGCCGTTGTCCGTGGTCACAGTGATCACGCTGGAGCCGGCAGCCACACCGGTCACCACGCCAGCGCTGGAAACGGTCGCCTTCGCGGTGGTCGCAGAATCCCAGGTGAACGTCGCGTTCACGCCATAGGGCATCACCACCGGCTTCAGAGTCAGGGTGGCATCCTTCACCACAGTCGCCGTAGCGGGCAGCCATACGCTGTTCGCGCTGTTCGCGCCGTCGCCGACAAAGCTCGCGCTGGTGGTCGGAGCGGTGCCTCCGATGCCAATCAGCACAAAGGCCTCCGCGATCACGGCGTGGCCGTCCCAGCGGGTCGTGCCCTTGAACACGGTCTGATCGGAGAGGAACAGGAAGTGCTCGCTGGACGCGAACCGCTCGCCGGCGCGCGCGACCAGCCTGTACAGGTCGAAGTAGCCGGTCAGGATGTTGTCATCCGGGATGATGGCAGCAGGCAGCACCTCGATGATGCCACCGATCACGGGCATGGAGCCGTTGACGCCGGACACGATCGCGCCGGAAGCGTCAAAGTCCATAGCCTCGGCTACGATCTTGCCGTAGGTGGTCTCATTCATCACCCACACGCGCTCGCCGCGGCTGTAGTTACCCTTGGAGTAACCAGCGGCCAGGGCCAGCTGCTGGAACAGCGCCTTGCCGGTGTAGGTGTTGGCGATGGTGCGCACGTTGCTGGTGTGCAGGTCCGCCCACGGACGCGCGGTGGCGGGATAGCCAGCGGGCTGGCTGGTCTGCGCCAGACGGGGGATAATGCCCAGAGGCATGTTGCTGCCGGAACCATACAGGATGGTCTTGTCGGCGGTATAGCCCATAGACTGACTCAGCGTGCTCATGATCTCCGCCGCCAGATCGAGGTCGCTATCTTCGAGGTTCGCGTTGCAAACCGTGAAATAACCGCCCAGCTTCCAGCAGCCGAAAGCCTCCTGGTAGAAGGTCAGCGCCAGCTCGTTCAGGTTGGCGCAGCACTCGGTCCACACGGCCTCGGGAATGTTGCCCGTGATCAGCACGCGGCCCTCGCCGGACACGCGGCTCACGGTGACGTGGCGGTACAGCTTGGAATACCGCAGCACGTTCTCGCGCAGCAGGCCCAGCATGACCTCCGGGATCAGCAGCCCCACGTTGGTGATGGCCCGCTTGTTCTTGATCGCGTCACGGACGTCGGACAGATAGCCCTTCACGTCGTCGCGGGTGATGATCTCCGCCAGCTTGTCCCGCATGGTCATGGCGGGAATAGAAACGCGCTTCTCCATGGTTTTCTCATCCTTTCTCGCTTCGGGCTGCCCACCGTCCGCGGGCGGCTCGGTATTCTGGGCCGCTTCCTCGGCGGCCAGGTCGTTCTCCAGGCCTTCGATCTCGCGCTCAAGATCGCCTACGGCCTGATCGTTCGCTGCCTTGTCGGCTGTAAAGGCGTTGACCTCTTCCTCCACGGCGGCGCGTTGCTCGTCGTTCTCCACCTCGTCGATGGCCTGCGTCAGCGCGGCCTCGCGGGCGTCAAACTCGGCGGCCTTTGCGCGCAGAGCCCCCAGCGCCTTCTTCTTGTTGTCGATCTGCTTTCGCAGCAGCAGGGCTTTAAGCATTTTTCAGCTCCTCCTTCTTGCGTTCCTTCCACGCCGCCAGGCTCCGGGCCTGCAGATCGGCCCGCTGCGCCTCGCGCGCGGAGATGTTCGTGGCCTCATAAGCCGGGAAGGTACACGCGGACACCTCAAACAAGTTGACCTCCTTGATCGTCCAGTGGACCGAGCCATCTTCGCGGAAGTCGGTTTCCTCGTTGATGATCTCGAAGCCGAAAGAGCACTGATCCACGTCGCCGCGCTTGACGCGCTCGTAGAGGTTCATAGCGTCACCGTCGTTCGGATTGATGGCAACGTCACCCCAGAGCCCGCGCTCGTCCTCCCGCAGCTCCAGCGTGTGCGCCTTCGTGCGGCCCAGGACAAGGGTGGTGTCGTGGTTGATCAGCGCCCGGACATCATTGGACAGTGTCCGGGAAAAAGCGCCTGGGGCGATGCTCTCAGACATGCCCGGCGCGATTTCGTAAATTGAGTTGAAAACGGCGAAGTATCCGCTGATGTGCGGCGTGTTGCCGTCCTCGCGCGTCGAAAACTCAGTGACGACGCTTCTTAGCTGCCGTTCGTTTCGCATTGGTCTCTTCTCTCCTTCCGGGGCAGGCCCCCGCCTGGTCGGTCAGCACGCACCAGCCCTTGCAGGGTTTCCACCGCTGATGCGCGCATAGCTCACTGGTCTTGGCGCAATCAATGTGCATCTGCGCGTTATACTGCGCATAAGGGCAGGTCAGTTTCTCGGGCCCCATGCTATTCACCGTCCTGGATCAGTTTTTTC
>JBGVOA010000333.1:0-15117 GCA_045126095.1 Christensenellales bacterium
CAGCAACCTGGGCCTTCTCGGGCACGCCGAACTGAGCGATCAGGCCGTCGACGTGGGGCTCGAGGTTGGTCAGGATCCAGGGCTGGGTGACCTTGATGGCAGCGATCACGACCGCGCCGCGCTCGTGAGCTTCCTCAGCCAGCTCAGCAATCTCGTCAACCTCTTCCAGAGTGGTGACCTCGATCAGCTCGCCAGTGGGGATCTGGGTGTTGGCAGTGGCGCCATCCACACGCAGAGCCTTCTGCCACACGGCGGGCACTTCGGCCTCTTCCACCAGGTCGATCACGCCCATGGCGGTGTTGTTGCCCTGGGTGCCGTTGTAGGTGGGCTGCACGTCGATGTAGATGATGTCAGCCTCTTCCTCGTCCTCGGTCACGGTGAAGCCACGGGCCGCAAACTCAGCGGTCAGGGTCTCAACGGTCGCGTCGTTGGCGCCCTTGCCGGTGAAGGAAGCAACGTAGATGGTCTTGGTGGTGTCGTTCAGGGGCAGGACGTTGTTCTTGTTCTTCAGCAGAACAACAGACTTCAGCTGAGAGGTGTAGATGACCTCGGCAGCAGCACCGGTGGTGTTGGCCAGACGGATAGCATCAGCCTGAGCATTGTCGGTGTAGGGGTTGTCCAGACGGCCCTGATTGATCTCACGGGACAGACGGGACACGCTAACCGCATTCAGCTGCTCCTCGGACAGGATGCCGCGCTCCAGAGCGGTGAGGACATGAGCCCAGTCGAAGCCAGCGCCGATAGCGGCAACGTCGTTGTTGATCAGCTTGGCGTAACGCTCGGGCATATCCAGGGTCTCCACGCCGTAGGTCTGGGTGGTCAGGATGCCGGAGTCGGTGTTGATGAAGCCCTCGAAGCCCATCGCGCCGACGAGCAGGGTCTGCATCATGGTCTCGGAGTAAGCGGAACCAACCTGATCGGCGGGGATCACAACGCCGCGGTAGGACTGCTCAGCAGAGCGGGGATCGGTGGTATCGCGGGAGTAGCAGGGCATGATGGAGGAAACGCCAGCGTCGCAAGCGGCCTGGAAGCCAACCAGCTGGTACTTCTCCAGAGAGCCGGGGGTGGTGTAGATACGCCACTGGCCCTGGTAGGTGTGGGACTCGTAGCCGTTCTCAGCCGCGCCGTCGCCGGGGAAGTGCTTGATGGACAGGGACACGCCCTCCAGCTGCACGCCCTCGGTACCCTGCTGGTAGCCAGCAACCAGAGCGGTGGTGATGCCGGCAACAACCTCGGGCACTTCGCCGTAGGTGCCGGAGTTACGGGCCCAGCGGGGATCGGTAGCCAGGTCGATCTGGGGGCCGTACATCTGACGCAGACCCACAGCAACCCACATCTGACGATCCAGCTCAGCATAGGTCTCCACCATGGAGTAGTCGCCGCCATTGGCAACGTCGCCCATGACCGCAGCAGCCAGAGCCATGTTGTTCACGTGGCCAGCGCTGATGGGGTTGGAGATGAAGGTGTAGGGCAGGAAGGTCTCGCCCTTGAGCACCGCGGCAGTCTCGGCATACTGGTTGGCCAGGTTGTTCATGGCGGACACGACGGAAGCGTCGTAGCCCAGGCTGCCACGATACACAGCGTGACGCAGGCCATTCTCCAGAATGTCAGTATCAGAGCCCAGAACCTGCGCGGGGTTGATGGTGCCGTCCTCATTGGTGATGTCGGCCAGCGTCTTGCCCACGGGGTTGCAGAACAGGTTGTTGAAGATGAAGGAAGCCTTCTGCTTGTTGTTCAGGGTCAGCACCAGCGCCTCAGCGCGGGCGACAGAATCCAGACGCCAATCCTCGAAGGTGTCCAGCTGCTGGTTGTTGTTAGCATCCTTGAAGTACAGGTCGCCAACCTTCAGCACGCCAACCATGGTCACGCCGATGGAGGGGCCATTCTCGTTCTGATACACGACGGGAACGAAGTAAGCATCGTTCGCGGTCTCCATATCCGCCACAGTGTAGGGAGCGGGGATGTACTCCACAGCGGGCTCTTCGGCCACAGCGGGGATCATACCCAGCAGCATCAGCGCAGCGATGAGCAGGCTCAGAATCCTTTTCATGTGCATTCTCCTTATAGTGTTTTCTTGTCTTTGACAGGCCGGCGCGCGCTGCTGGCCTATCAAGCTGGTAACATTATAGCACATAAATTCCAGCTTGAAAAGGGTCTGTCTTGAATTCGGAGGCTAACGACGCTAACGCATGCGCTCTTTATTCACGTCAGATTTTCGGCGTGAATGCACCCATTTTTGTGTAAATAACATCTGTTTTCGGCCACATCCTGCATTTCAGCGACAAAAAAGCCCTCCCCGCGCCTTGTAGCGGAGAGGGTCGTGAGCAGCTTCAGGGCCGCAGAACCACCGTCAGCTTGAAGATGTTGCTCTCCGCCTGCACGGTGGCAACACCGTTGTACTTTTCCGCAATCTCGCGGATGGAGCGCAGGCCAAAGCCGTGGCCGCTCTCCTTCTTGGTGGTCACAGGCATGCCGTCCACCATGTTCAGCGCCGCATCGAAGAAGTTCTCCACATGCAGCACCACCATATCGCCGCGCTGCGCCGCTTTGAGGGAGATGACACGCTTTTCCGCCTCACTCACCTTGCTGCAGCTTTCCAGCGCGTTATCCAGCGCATTGCCAAAGAGGGAGTAGATCTCCGTTTCGGACATAAAGTCGAACAGCGTGCCGTCAATGATATAGGAAAACTTTACGCCGCAAGTGGAGCAGAGGATGTTCTTCTCCGTCAGCACCACGTTGATGGCTTCGTGCCCGCACTCCACCACCGTGCCGTACTCGATGATGGTGTCCTCCAGCTGCTGGATGTGCTCGTCCAGGCTTTCCCAGGCCGCGCGGGTACGGATGGCGGCAATCTGATGCTTCAGGTCGTGGCACTTGATCTGGAGGGACACGATGCCGTCGCGGCTCATCTGGTAATACTGCATCTTGTTGTGGATGAAGTTGTGCATCTCCTCATTGTCCCGGCGATAGAAGGCCAGCTGGGAGATGACCAGCAGCACCACATAGGTGATGAGTGTATACAGCAGCGCGCAGAGGTAGTACAGGAAAAGCGCGGAGGTGTCCGCCGTAAACACGCGGCCGCAGAACTCCAGCACGATCTGGCACATCAGGAACGCGCCGTAGGAGACCAGCATGGACCAGATATCCGCCTCATCCGGCATTTTTCTGACGATCCGCCGGTGGATGTAGCAGGTCAGCAGGCACACGCTGCCGTAGGTGGCGTAGGACACGATGGAGCCCATCGCGCTGTACTGCGACCAGAACTGCACGCCCTGGGTCATGTTGGCCGCCGCAGCAAAGACCTTGAAGGTGTTCCAGGCAAGCTTGAAAATGGTCAGCGCCAGCAGGTCAACATAGATCAGCTCCACCGGCGTAGCCTCATAGCAGAAGGCGTAGGCTCCCATGTACATCAGGCTCATTGCCAGCAGGTGGACGGAATGTCCCACCCCCTGCAGCACTGCGCCCTCCAGGTAGACGTCCGCCACCGTGCGGATGAACCAACTGGCCGCGCACATCACCAGAAGCGAAACGAGCAGCCGCAGCGGGAACATCGTACGCCTTTTGCGGTTGCCGATGAGCATCAGCAGGAGAAAAAAGATCAGCGCCATGGAGATCCGGTGGTCGACCACCTGCACAAACCAGCTATCCGTTATCATAGATTCTCCCCCAGGAAGTTGGAAAAGTGCTTCATAATCTCCTTGCTGTGGGACTTGGAGATGTATATCTTCTTGCCGTCCACCACCAGGTATTCGCCGCAGGCGCTGGACACGAAGCGCAGATTGACCACAAAGGAGCGGTTGCACATAATGAACCTTTTGGGATCCAACTTCTTGACCACATCAGACAAACGGCCGCGCACCTCATGCACGCCCTTGGTGGTGTGGTAAGCCAGGTTGTGATCGAAAACCTCCACATAGGTGATATCGTTGGAGGACAGGCTTACGATGCCATCGGAGGTTTTCAGCGCGAACACGGTGCTGGAGGTGTTCTCCAGCCGGGTCAGCGCCTTGGTCAGAACGTAGTTGATGGAGAACTGATCCGCCGGCTTGACGATAAAGTCCAGCGCGTCCACCTCATAGCCCTTGATGGCCAGCTGCGCCATGTGGGTGACAAAGATCAGCACCGCATCGGTATTGATCTTGCGCATGATGCGCGCCACCTCAATGCCGTCCAGCTTATCCATGCGGATATCCATAAATACGATGTCATGGCTTTCCGTGCTGCGGATAAAATCCAGCGGCGTATCAAAAACATGGAGCGTATACGCTTGTTCATTGCGCGCGAAAAAATCGGCCACCAGCTCCTTCAGGGCAGCGGAGTCGGCCGGAGTATCATCAACGATGGCGAGTCGCAGCATAGTGCTTCATCTCCCCTCATGTGTTTTTTATTTATCATACCACACAATTTAGCATTCGACAAGTTTTTTCGGGGATTTTGTCCACAAAACGCTTTTCTTCCGCACATAAAAGCACACGGCGCCGGAACGCCGTGTGCAGAGAATATGCGGTTTTCAGCTTTCCGGGCAGCTGCTTCGGCTGCCGGAAGGCGGTTTACTGCTGGGGCTTAACCTTGCTGAACTTCTCGCGGTAGATATCCACAATCAGCAGCGCAGAGGCCAGCACAGTCAGAGCCAGCAGGGTCCACTGGGCAACATTCAGGGACATCTGCCACCACGGGATCACCGTCTTCACGCGGGTATCCTGGCCGATGCCGTCCATACCACGGGAATGCAGCACGGTGTAGAGCACGCGCTTGGCGCTCTCACGCATGGCGTTGACAACCACAGCGTTCTCCTGGGCCGCACCGGGGCCATAAGCCTCCAGCTCGGACAGGTCGTCGCCGACGTAGTTATCGGGAATGTCGTTGCCCGCCAGGATCTCGTGCACCTTCACCATGTAGGCGCTGTCGTACATGTCGGTCACAGCAAAGCCGCTCATGCCAGCCTCGCCGCGCAGCCAGTCGGTCAGCAGCTCACGGTAGGAGCCAGCCCAGGTCGCACCCAGACGGTTGAAGGCAGTCATGACGCACTTCGCATCCGCATTGACGATCGGCAGCTCGAAGGCGCGCAGGTAGATCTCACGCAGCGCCTGCTCGTTACACCAGGTACCGATACCGGCGCGGTTCTTCTCCTGATCGTTCAGCACGAAATGCTTGTTGTAGACATACACGCCCTTCTCCTGGATGCCCAGGGTCTCAGCGGTGTCAATCAGGCCGGTCAGGATGCCGTCTTCGGAGTAATACTCGAACACGCGGCCCGCGTAGGGAGAGCGGTGGATGTTCAGGCCGGTGCCGTACAGGCCGGCATAGCCCGCCCACATGCAGTCCTCGCCGATCAGCTGACCGACGCGCTTCACCAGCTCGTCATTGAAGGTCGCCGCCACGATGCCGTTGCAGGGGAAGCAGGTGCCCTTCAGATTCTGATCGGGGTCGTTGTTCTTCACCGCGTAGCCGTTGCTGCCGGTGGAGTAAGGCATGGTCACGCCGGAGGGGCCGTTGTGATCCAGGGTTTCCAGCTTGCCAATCTCCGGCACGCCAATGGTCATGCGCAGGCCGTTGGCACAGATCTTGGCCATCTGCTCAAAGCTGAGCTGATCCATGTAGGTGTCCCACTTCGGATCGTCATAGGCCGCATCGATCATCTGAATCAGCTGGATGTCAGCGTCTTCCTTCATCGTGGGCATCGCAACGCCCTCAGCGGAAGGCAGATCGTCATCGTTCAGGAGAACCTCCGCAGCGATTTCGGGGGTCATGGTCAGGCGCACATAACCATTGGTCACGGTGCCCGCCCAGTTGTTACGGGAGTAATAGGTAACGGAGTTGCCGTCGTAGTGGTTCACGTCCGCCTTGTCGAACAGGGAGGTCACAGCCGCGCCGGTGCCGTAGGCAGCAGCGTACTTCTGGGCGTCGAAGGTATACTCCTCAGCATGCACCAGAGCAGCGTTGCCCGCATCGGTCATGCCATCAGCAACGGTCTTGCCCTTCACAGCCAGGATGTTGTTGACAGCCTCGTGGGAGTTGTCCGCCACGGTCAGGTAATGGGTGCCCTCGGAGAGGATGAACACGCCGGTACCTTCCGCGTCGTAGGCGGTAAGGAAGTACTCAGGAACGGTCACAGTCACAGTCTCGGAAGCGCCGGGCTCCAGAACCTGCGTCTTGGCATAGCCCACCAGCTCCGCAGAGGCCTTTTCGATCTTGTGATCGATATCGTACTGGGTGTAGGGCTTCTGGGCGTAGACCTGGACGGTCTTCTTGCCCGCCTTGTCGCCGGTGTTGGTGACGGTCACGGTCACTTCGTACACGGTCTCCTCGCGAGTGCCAGCCGCAGCCTTGTCAGCCTCGGAAGCAATCACCACAGCCTCGGTGGTGGTGCGGGTCGTCTTGTTCACCGCCATGTCGGAGAACTCGAAGTTGGTGTAGCTCAGGCCGTAGCCGAAGGGATATGCCACGGTCTCCCGCCAGTCGAAGTTGCCCGCGTTGGGGGTGCCCAGCACCACGTCCTCGTAACGGGTCTCGGTGTACTTGTAGCCCAGGTAGATGCCTTCCTGGTACACAACGTACTGATCGTAGCGGTTGCCCAGGTTATACTGCTTGGCGCCATCATAGGTATAGGAGCCGAAGTTGTTCTGGACGGGGTTGAACTGGTTGTCGATCCACCAGGTATCCGGCAGGGAACCGGAGGGATTGACGCGGCCGGTGAGCACATCGCCCACAGCGTACAGGCCGGTCTGGCCAACGGAGCCCACCCACAGGGCAGCGTCCACCGCGTAGTCATCCTCGAACAGGAAGCCAACGGAAATGGGGTTGGCGCTGTTGATGATGACGGTCAGGGAGGCAATCTCCTCGTCCTCACGCATTTCGCTGAGCTTTTCCAGGATCTTGCGCTCGTTGTCGTTCAGGGTCAGGTAATCGCCCTCTTCGTTGTAGGTATCCTCCACGACCTCGCCGGTCATGTCGTCGCCCTCGCCGCCCACGCGGCCCACCACGTAGATGGCATGCTCGCCATTGCCGATGACAGAGACCTTCTCCGTCTCGCCATCCTCGCCAACCACTTCGACCTTGGCCTTACGGTTGACCCAGGTCCAGGAAGCCTCGCCGATGGCGGCGTTGGAACGCTTCATGTCCTCTTCCTTGTAGGCGTCAAGGAGCACCTTGTCGACCACGTTGAAGCCCTCGCCCTCCAGCACATCCAGGTAGTTGGGTGCGCCGGCAGCGTCCACCGCGCCGGAGCCGGTGCCGCCATAAACAGGATCCAGAGCCGTTACGCCAAAGAGCGCCACATCAGCACCGGCGGGCAGCGGCAGAGCGTTGTTCTCATTCTTCAGCAGAACGATGCCCTCGCCTTCCACTTCACGCACCAGCGCCTCGCCCGCAGCCTTCAGCTCGGCAATGCTCTTGTAAGCAGACTCGTAGTAGCGGATATCAGATTCGTTCTCCAGCTTCCAGGTGGAGGTCTTCAGCGCGCCGTTGATCTGCGCAGCATTGGCGCCCGCGATGTAGTTGCCAGTCACAACCAGCACCAGCAGCACGGCTACGACGTTCAGGAACACCTTTTTCAGTGCTCTGTGCTTCGAAGCTTTCATCTTGGAAATCTCCTTTCTCAAAACAGGGAATCCATGATCCACGTCAGTGGCGATTCTTTGACCGTCACAGGCTGCGGATCAATGCCATCCATGCCGCGGGAATGCAGCACGGTGTAAAGAATTCGTTTGGCCGATTCGCGCATGCAGTTCACCACCGCTGCGTTGGCGCTTTCGCCATCGGGGCCATAGGGCTCCAGCTCAGACAGGTTGTTACCGACGTAGTTGTCGGGGATATCGTTGCCTGCCAGAATCTCGTGAACTTTCACCATGTAGGCGCCATCGTACATGTCGGTCACGGCAAAGCCGCTCATGCCCGCCTCGCCGCGCAGCCAGTCGGTCAGCAGCTCGCGGTAGGAGCCGGACCACTGCGCTCCCAAGCGGTTGTAGGCGGTCATGACGCACTTTGCGTCCGCGTAGACAATCGGCAGTTCGAATGCCCGCAGGTAGATCTCGCGCAGCGCCTGCTCGTTACACCAGGTACCCAGACCAGCGCGATTCTCCTCCTGCTCGTTGAGGACGAAGTGCTTATTGTACACATACACGCCCTTCTCCTGCACACCCTGTGTCCAGGCCGTGCCCATCAGGCCGGTGAGGATGCCATCCTCGGAGTAGTACTCAAACACGCGGCCTGCGTAGGGGGAGCGGTGGATGTTCAGGCCGGTACCGTACAAGCCGGCATAGCCCGCCCACATGCACTCCTCGCCGATCTGCTCGCCCACACGGTTAACCAGCTCATCGTTGAAGGTTGCCGCTACGATGCCGTTGCAGGGGAAGCAGGTGCCCCGCATGTTCATGTCGGGGTCCCCGGTGACGTTGGCGTAACCGTTCGCACCAATCCGGAAAGACTGCGTCACGCCGGAGGGGCCGTTGTGATCCAGCGTTTCGGGCTTGTTGATGTATTCGACGCCGTAGGTCATGCGCAGGCCGTTGGCACACAGCAGAGCCAGCTCCTCAAATGTAAGCTGATCCATGAATGTATCCCACTCCGGTGCATCATAGGCGTAATCCATCATCTGGATGAGCTGGATGCCTGCACGCTGTCCCATCACGGGGAACTCCATGCCCTCGCCGGAGGGGAGGTCCGCCTCATTCAGCACAGCGTCTGCAACGATCTGCTCGCTCATGGTCAGCCGTACCGGGCCGTAGGGCAGCGTGTTCGTCCAATTGCTGCGGGAAAGGTATGTCACGGCATTACTGCCCCGTCCCTCGTAGCGGTTGATATCCGCCTCGTCGAACAGGCTGGTGACAGGGTTGCCCGTGCCATAGGCCGCAGCGTAGGTCACAGCGTCAAAGTCGTACTCCACAACGTACACCAGGCTTGCATCACCCGGGGCCGTCATGCCGTCCGCCATGGTCTTGCCCTTGACGTTCAGGATGTTGTTGACCGCCTCGTGGGCGTTGTCCGCCACCGTCAGGTAGTGCGTGCCCTCGGAGAGGATGAACGCGCCCGTACCCAGCGCATCGTAGGAGGTCAGGAAGTATTCGGGAATGGTAATGGTCACCGTTTCGCTCTCGCCGGGCCAGAGCTCAGAGGTCTTTGCGTAGCCCACCAACTCGGCAGCAGGCTTTTCGATGCCCATTTCACGGTCGTATTCCGTATAGGGCTTCTGTGCGTAGACCTGCACAGTCTTCTTTCCGGGCAAGTTGCCAGTGTTGGCAACGGTGACACTGACGGTGTAAACGGTCTCCACGCGCAGGTCAGCCGCTGCCCTGTCCACCCCGGAAGCGATTGCCACCGTATCGGCAATGGCGCAGGTTTCCTTGGTCACCTGCATGTCGGAGAGTTCGAAGGTGGTGTAGCTCAAGCCGTAGCCGAAGGGGTACGCCACGGTATCACGCCAGCTGTAGTTGCCGGCGTTGGGGGTGCCCAACACCACGTCCTCGTATCGGGTTTCGGTGTAGCGGTAACCCAGGTAGATGCCCTCCTGGTACACAACGTAGCGATCGTAGCGGTTGCCCAGGTTGTAGTCGCGGGCGCCCTCGTAGGTGTACACGCCAAAGTTGTTCTGCACAGGGTTGAGCTGGTTGTCGATCCACCAGGTGTCCGGCAGAGAACCGGAGGGATTGACGCGGCCGGAGAGCACGTCAGCCACGGCGTACAAGCCGGTCTGGCCCACGGAGCCCACCCACAGGGCAGCGTCCACCGCGTAGTGGCGCTCGTCGAAGAGGAATTCGGCAGAAATGGGGTTGGCGCTGTTGATGATGACGGTCAGAGAGGCGATCTCCTCGTCCATGCGCAGCTCGCTGAGCTTTTCCAGGATCTTGCGCTCGTTGTCGTTCAGGGTCAGGTAATCGCCCTCTTCGTTGTAGGTATCCACCACGACCTCGCCGGTCAGGTCGCGGCCCTCGCCGCCCACGCGGCCCACAACGTAGATGACATGCTCACCATTGCCGATGGTCAGGTCGTCATCAACATTCTTGGCTTTGCGCTTGACCCAGGTCCAGGAAGCCTCGCCAATGGCGGTGTTGAAACGCCTGTAATCATCCCTGACATACTCATCCAGAAGGCACTTGTCCACGACGTTGAAGCCGGCCTCCTGCAGCACGTCCAGGTAGTTGGGCGCGGCAGTTACGTCTACGGAACCGGAGCCGGTGCCGCCGTAGACGGGATCCACCGCCGTAACGCCGATCAGCGAAACGTCAGCACCCTTGGGCAGCGGCAGAGCATTGTTCTCGTTCTTGAGCAGAACGATGCCCTCGCCCTCCACCTCGCGCACCAGCCGTTCGCTATCGGCCTTCAACTCAGCCACACTATCGTATACGGATTGGTAGTAACGCGGAAAGCTTTCAGCGGACTCCTCCGCTGCCGCAGGGACGGCAGCACCTCCAACCTGCGCCAATGCAAGCAACACGGCACAGGCTGAAAGAAGCATCCTCTTCAGCTTATTCATGATGGAGTTCTTCATTTATGTCTTGTATACACGATCTCCTTTCAGGACGCAACCGGCATACGCCGCCGCATCAGAATAGGATCCCTTTGCTGCACCAGCCCATGCGGTGACCGTGCAGCTTAGCCATTACATAGCGAAGGACAGCATGCTGTCTACGGCATACAATGGCTATTCTTGATTGCATTTTAGCCGAATCAACACCAAATTAAAAGGCTTTTGTCGTCTACTGACAAATGATTGTCGCGACCTCTCCAGAACATCATTTGCGACACAATTTTGACGCGTATCGCTTTCACACATTGTTCGCGACATCTATTGTGACGTAATACGACGCATTTCTCTCCTTTTTTCAACATCCCCCCCGCAAAAAACATTTGCATCCGCCGACCAACTATGCCATAATAGATGTACCATTAGCAGAGGTTCATAGCAGACGCTGGCAGGAAATGCGGTTCCTGCTGCGCTTGGCTCCATGATCCTTTGCAGTGTTACGCAAGTCGCCTGACAGAGTTTCTGCACAGGCTTTTGCCGTCTTTCCGTATACTGAAAGGAGTAACTCCACCATGAAAAAGAATTACAGCCTGTATCAGATGATCGCCCTTGCCGTGGCATTCATCGGCATTGGCGTCATGGTTGCAGCCTGCTTCGGCTACTATGGCCCCGCGCTTCATACGAAACTGAATCCCTTTGAGACCCTGGGTGCCGAGCTCTATTCCTCCGTTGAGGATACCATCCGCATCCATCCCGCCGGCGAGAACGTCCCTGCTGAAGTTCTGGGCCTGTCCAACACGACGCTGGCGCTGGTGGCCGGCGCGTTCATCGCTGCTGTCGGCTTTGCCCTCACCGGCAAGGTCAGCCTGTCTGCCTCCATGTTCTCCGTGGCTGCGGCGGTTGTCTTCCAGGTTGTCAACGGCACCTTCGGCAAGATGAACTACAACTACTACAATCCCATCATCGTCTGGCTCCTGCTGGGCAGCCTGGCTGTGGTCGCGATTCTCATGTGCTGCCGTCTGCGTGGCCTGGCCTCCTTCGTGGCCACCGCGACCCCCGGCGTTGCGCTGTGCCTGTTCTTTGCCCTGGGCAAGCATCCGCCGTACTGGCATGTGGTGGACGTGTTCATGAAGATCGACGAGCCCATGGGCTTCGATCCTCATTTCGTCCTGTTCTGCGCGCTGCTTCTGGTGGCCTTCATCGTGGGCGAAATTGCGATTTTCGTTCCTAAGTCCCGCCGCGTCAAGCAGTAACTCCATCTGCCCGCGCTCCGTCACCCCGCTGTGGCGGAGCGCTTTCTTGCGTCCTGCCCGCAAAACGCCTCCGCTCGCGGCGCACAAGCGTCGCCGCATAGGCATTTCCCGCATCCACGACGTTTTTTTGTCGTCGTTTGCCGCCCTGCAGATTTCCGCGCCCCCTCCGGAGGCATTCAAGGTATAGCCCTTCCCTTTCCACAAATAATATGATACATTAGGACATGATGAAAATGTCCTTTTTTATGCCAAATATCGCACCGAGGAGGAATATCATGCGTCAGAAGATCGACCTGATGACGGGCTGGCAGTTCACCGACCTGAGCGGCCAGACCGTTACACTCAACCTGCCCCACACCTGGAACAACATCGACGGTCAGGACGGCGGCAACGACTACAAGCGCGGCAGCTGCACCTACGCGCTGACCTTCCCCGCCCCCGCCTTCGACGCGGACAAGCAGGAGGTCTGGCTGGAGTTTGACGGCGTGAACTCCTCCGCGAAGGTCACCCTGAACGACAGCGACGTATGCACCCACGAGGGCGGCTACTCCACCTTCCGCGCTGACGTCACCGCGCTGCTCAAGGCGGAGAACGCCCTGACCGTCGTGGCGGACAACTCCGTCAACGATACCGTCTACCCCCAGAAGGCGGACTTCACCTTCTATGGCGGCATCTACCGCGGCGTGCGCCTGCTGGTGGTGGACAAGGCCCACTTCGCCCTGGACTTCCTGGGCTCCACCGGCATCCGCGTGACCCCCACCCCCGAAGGCGAGGGCGCGAAGGTGCGCGTGCAGAGCCGCGTGACGATGGGCGACGTCGCCATCACCCTCATGGACGCCGAGGGCAACACCGTCGCCACCGGCGAGGGCGCTGACTGCACCATCACCATGGCCAAGGCCCATCGCTGGCACGGCATCGACGATCCCTACCTGTACACCTGCCGCGCGCAGGTGAAGGTGGACGGCGTGGTGACGGACGAAATCGACATCCCCTTCGGCGTGCGCTCCTTCCGCGTGGATCCCAAGATCGGCTTCATCCTCAACGACAAGCCCTTCCCGCTCCACGGCGTCTCCCGCCATCAGGACCGCAAGGGCCTGGGCAACGCCATCACCCGCGAAATGCACGAGGAGGACATGGCCCTCATCGCCGAGATGGGCTGCAACACCGTCCGTCTGGCCCACTACCAGCACGATCAGTACTTCTATGATCTGTGCGACAAGTACGGTATGGTCGTCTGGGCGGAGATCCCCTACATCTCCGAGCATATGCCGAACGGCCGCGCCAACACCATCAGCCAGATGCAGGAGCTGATTGAGCAGAACTACAACCACGCCTGCATCGTCTGCTGGGGCGTGTCCAACGAGATCACCATCTCCACCAAGGACAAGAAGGACATGCTGGACAACCACCACGTCCTGAACGACCTGGTGCATCAGGCGGACCCCACCCGCTTCACCACCCTGGCCTGCTACGCTATGTGCGGCCCCTTCAACCCCGTGGCCCACATCACCGACGTGGTCAGCTGGAACCTGTACCTGGGCTGGTATGTGCCCGGCATGTTCCTCAACGACCTGTGGATCGGCTTCTGGCACCTGTGCTTCCCCAAGCGCTCCCTGGGCTATTCCGAGTACGGCGCGGAGGGCATGCCCAACCTGCATTCCTCCCACCCCCGCCGCAATGACCACACCGAGGAGTACCAGGCCAAGTACCACGAGTTCATGCTCAAGTGCTTCCAGCGCCACCCCTACATGTGGGCCAACCATGTCTGGAACATGTTCGACTTCGCCGCTGACGCCCGCGATCAGGGCGGCGAGCCCGGCATGAACCACAAGGGCCTGGTCACCTTCGACCGCAAGATCAAGAAGGATTCCTTCTATCTTTATAAGGCCTGGTGGAGCAAGGAGAAGTTCGTGCACATCGCCTCCAAGCGCTATGCCGAGCGTCCCGATGCGGTGACCACCATCAAGGTCTACTCCACCGAGAAGACGGTGAAGCTGCTGGTGAACGGCAGCGTCGTGGGCGAAGAGACCCGCGATGATCATGTGTTCACCTTCAAGGTGCCGCTCGAGGGCGAGATCAAGGTGGAGGCCGTTGCCGGCGAGTGCACCGATACCGCCACCTTCAAGAAGGTGGACAAGATGCCCGCCAAGTACATCCTGCCCAAGAAGAAGAACCCGCAGAAGTCCAACTGGGTGTAATCAAGCCTGCACACAAGCAGACTGATTGATAAATGCATCAAAACAAAAGGAGGTCTTCCCTGTGTCTGAGAACCAGAGCATGAATCGCGCAAAGTTCTATCAGCTGGCAATGTTCCCCATGAACAACGGCGCGACAAATGTGTACTACGTCCTGATCCTGTCCTTCATTGCCACCTTCGGCAACCGCGTGCTGGGCCTGGGCCTGGCGTTCGCGTCCTTCATGATCACCGGCATGCGCGTCTTTGACGCCATCACCGACCCCATCATCGGCGCCCTGATGGACAAGACCGACGGCAAGTTCGGCAAGTTCCGTCCCTTCATGGTGATCGGCAACGCCATCATGGCTGTCTCCGTCATCCTGCTGTACATGGTCACCCCCCTGATCCCCGAGACCATGCTGTGGCTGCGCTACACCCTGTTCGTGCTGCTGTACGCGGTGTGGGTCATCGGCTACACCTTCCAGACCTCCGTCACCCGTTCTGCTCAGCCCGTGCTGACCAGCGACCCCAAGCAGCGCCCGCTGTTCACCGTCTTCAACACCATCGGCTCCCTGGCTGGCATGGGCCTGATCCAGGTGCTGGGCATGGTCATCGCCTCCGACGGCATCGCCGGTGACTACAACCAAAGCTGGTTCGCCATCATGACCCCCATCGGCATCGTCGTCTCCATCCTGCTGACCATCGTTGCCATCATCGGCATCTGGGAGAAGGATCAGACCAAGTACTTCGGCATGGGCAACAAGCAGGAGAACCTCAAGATCTCCGAGTATGTGCAGATCATCAAGGCCAACAAGCCTCTGCAGCGCCTGATGATCGCCGGCGGCGGCTGCAAGCTGGCCCTGTCCATCGCCACCAACCTGACCGTGCTGTGCATGATCTACGGCTGCATGACCCAGTTCGGCGTCATCCCCAACGAGGCTGGCGAGCTGGTCAGCCAGAACCGCTACGACACCCTCAACGCCATCATGATGGTGCTGGGCTATGTCTTCTCCGCGCCCTTCTTCGCCCTGACCGTCCGTACCTCCCAGAAGTACGGCCAGAAGAAGTCCCTGATGACCTACGTTGGCGTGGCTCTGGCCTGCTACGTTGGCGTGCTGGCTCTGCTGCTGATCTGGAAGCCTGAGACCACCGCCCTGAACCTGATCCTCATGGACCAGAACGGCAAGATCGCCATCAACCTGTACACCATCGCCTTCATCCTGTTC
>JBGVOA010000334.1:0-1628 GCA_045126095.1 Christensenellales bacterium
CATGGCATATCGGCTACTCCGGCGTGTTTTTGTAAGGCTGCAACGACGAGCATCCCAAAAGCATTTGGTTCTTTGACTGAGGGGAGGAATCATCCATGACGAAAATGCCCTTGCCGGTGAACGGTATGCTGCACAACCCCGATGAAGCGAGCGAGGACGCCTACGAGGGATACCTGCGCTGTGCCTGCGGGTGCGAGCGCTTCCGCGTGCGTCATAACGGAAAGCCGCAGGGGGCGTTTGCTCGCTTGTGGAACGGTAACCCGATCCGTGCAGAGAAGGGGCAGCCGCTGGTGATCGAGGCACGCTGCTGCGAGTGCGGCAAAACAGTGGTACTGCATTGCTCCGAAAAGGATGAGCGGGGCTGGCTGCTGCCGGTGAACCCGCAGATGGAGGAACTGGTGCTGCCCAAGCTCCACGACCAGCGCGTGCGGCTCCATGTCATCTATTGCTGGTATGACACGCCGGACATGCAGGACGGGCAGTATGTGGCCAGTCACAGCCTGTTCAGCCTGGGCGCGTGCAGCGACGAGCACCCGAAGACCATCCATGTATACGAAGGCAACTGCTGACAGGAGGACGACCATCATGAATATGCGCACCATCTACCTCGCCGGCGGCTGCTACTGGGGCGTGGAGAAGTATTGCGCCAACATCGCGGGCGTTGTGGAAACCGAGGTTGGCTTTGCCAACGGCCATGTCGATGCGCCCACCTATGTGCAGGTCAAAAAGGGCGACACCGGCCATGCGGAGACCGTCCGCGTGGCGTATGACGCCGATGTGCTGCCGCTGGAAAAGCTGCTGCGGCTCTTCTTCCGCATCATCGACCCCACCAGCTTTGAACAGCAGGGCGAGGACGTGGGCAACCAGTATCGCACAGGCGTGTACTGGACGGATCCGGCGGACGAGGCCGTCGTGCTGACGGAGCTGGCGGTGCTGCAATCGGCCTGGGCCGAGCCGCTGGTGGTGGAGGCCTGCGAGCTGGACTGCTTCTACCCGGCGGAGGAGTATCATCAGAAGTACCTGGACAAGAACCCCAGCGGTTACTGCCATGTGCCGTGGGATGAGATCGACTGGGTGAAGACCGTCGATCTACGGGAAATCTGACGAAAAAACGGCTTGTCAAGACCTATCTTTTCAGATTTTTCTGTGCTATGATGGGTGTACTATGTGATGTTCGGAGGGCTGATTATGGCCAAGCTTTACTACCGTTACGGAGCGATGGGCTCCTCGAAGACCGCCAACGCCATCATGGTGCAGTACAACTACCACGAGCGGGGGCAGAAGGTGCTCATGCTCAAGCCGAAGCTGGAGAACCGCGACGGCGCGGTGGTGGTCAAGTCCCGCTGCGGGCTGGAAACCGAGTGCCAGTACGTCGAAGACACCACGCTGGAGAGCGTCCGCGGGTACGACTGCGTCATCGTTGACGAGGCGCAGTTCCTGACGAAGGAACAGGTGCAGCTGCTGGTTGCCATCGTGGATGAGCTGAACATCCCCGTTATCGCCTACGGCCTGCGCACGGACTTCCAGGAGAACTTCTTCGAGGGCAGCATGTGGCTGATGGCCTGGGCGGACACCATCGAAGAGGTCAAGACCATCTGCTGGTGCGGCCGCAAGGCCATCTGCAATGC
>JBGVOA010000335.1:0-4760 GCA_045126095.1 Christensenellales bacterium
GTGTGCCTCCTTTTTTACTCCCTCAGTCAGCCGCAAGCGGCTGCCAGCTCCCTCGGGGAGGGAGCCTTTATAGGGAAGGCGACATCCGTCGCCTTGATTACAACCAGTCGGTCACGGGGGTGATGTTCAGCGCGGTCAGGCGGCGCTCGGCCTCCTGCCAGACGGGGAGATTCAGCAGAGCGCCGGGGCTGTGGGCGTCCACGCCGATGATGACGTCATTGTCCCACTTGCGGATGTAGCGCCAGAAATCCGGGTGGGGATAGCCGCGGGAATGGCCGCGCATTTCGTCATTCAGGCCCAGGAGGTTGAATTCGATGGGCATGTGAGCTTCCTTTGCGGCCTGGCAGATGACGTCCGCTGCGTCCATGCACACCTTGTCGAACTCGGGACGGGGCATCATGAACAGATCGGGGTGGGCGAGGTAGCAGTACAGGCCGGTGGCGATGCCCTCGGCGGTCTGATCAGCGTAGCGGCGCACCTCGTCATCCAGGCGGCAGGTGTTGCCGGTGTAGTCCTCAAGCTCCTCCGTGGTCAGGAAGTGGCTGGCGAGGATAAAGTACTCGCAGCCCTCGTCGCGCCAGCGGGGCAGCTGATCCATGTAGCGGGGGTAGTATTCCGTCTCCATGCCCAGGCGCAGCTTGATCTGCCCGGCGTATTTCTCCTTCAGATGCAGGACAGAGTCGCGGTATTCTGGCCACTGGGCGGCGGTCATGCGGCAATGGCTCACATAGCCGGTGGGGAAATCCCATGCGGCATGGTCCGCAAAGCCAAGCACGTCAAAGCCGCCCTCAATGGCAGCCTTGACGTACTCTTCATCCGTTCCCACGGCGTGCTTGCAGCGGAACGTGTGCGTATGAAAATTGGTTTTCATGAACATGCAGCTTCTTTCGCTCAGAAATTCTGGCTCTTGCGCTGGATGGCCAGTGCCTCCAGGCACTTCTCCTTGCTGCGCTCGATGTGGGCGTGCATCAGCTGAGTGAAGCCCTCCAGGTCGCGCTTTTCCACCAGCTCCACCAGCTGATAATGCTCGCGGTGGGCCTCCAGCAGGCGATCCTCCTGGCGGATGGCCATGGCGGAGAAGCGGGTGATGAACTCGTCCTGGCCCTCGATGACGCGCAGGATGCGGTTCTGGCCGCAGATGTCGGTCAGCTGGCGGTGGAACGCGCGGGTCACGGGGGAGAGGGCGTCGAAGTCCTTCTGGGCCATCAGGCTGTCCATCTCGTGCAGCTGCTCCTTGAGGGAGGCGATGTCCTCAGCGGTGGCCTTTTCGATGATGGCGGGCAGCGTCAGCATCTCCAGGGCATTGCGGATGGTATAGATCTCCTCCACGTCTGCAATGGTGAAGGCACGCACCACCACGCCGCGGCGCAGCACATATTCCACCAGACCATCGCGCTCCAGCTTGCGCAGCGCCTCGCGCAGGGGCGTGCGGCTGATGTGCAGGCGGTCGGCATAATCGGTCTCAACGATGCGCTCACCGGCAGGAATCTCACCGGTGATGATTGCGTGCTTGAGCACCTCGTAGGCGATTTCGCGGATCGGGCGGCTCTCCATCATGGGCTGAAAGGGGATCGTATTCATCAAGAATGGCTCCTTCGTACTTAGCGTATGGCAAAGTGCATTTTGTTTGCACTTTGGATACAATGATAATGCAAAATACAATCCTTGTCAAGTGCGAAAACGTTTTTTTGCCAAATAACGATTGAATTCCAAAGAAAAATCGCCCGGGAAGATCATTTCGATCCTCCCGGGCGAAGAAATCAGGCGTTGACAGCGGCCTTCAGGGCATCGATGAAATCGGTCTGCTCCCAGGGCATGTTTTCCTTGCCGAAGTGGCCGTAGTTGCAGTTGGCGCGGTAGATGGGGCGGCGCAGCTGCAGGCGCTCGATGATGGCGTTGGGGCGCAGGTCGAAGACCTTTTCCACCGCGGCGGACAGCACATCGTCCGCCACCACGCCGGTGCCCTTGGTATCCACGCACAGGGACACGGGCTTCGCCACGCCGATGGCGTAGGCCAGCTGGATCTCGCACTGCTTGGCCAGGCCGGCAGCGACGATGTTCTTCGCCACATGACGGGCGGCGTAAGCAGCGGAGCGGTCCACCTTGGTCGGATCCTTGCCGGAGAAGGCACCGCCGCCGTGGGGCGCATAGCCGCCGTAGGTGTCGACAATGATCTTGCGGCCGGTCAGACCGGAGTCGCCCGCGGGGCCGCCGATGACGAAGCGGCCGGTGGGGTTGATGAAGTAGCGGGTCTCGGCGGTCAGCATGTCAGCGGGGATGACGGGGGCCACCACGTGCTCCAGCAGGGCCGCACGGATCTCCTCCTGGGTGACTTCCTCATTGTGCTGGGTGGAGATGACGATGGTGTCAACCGCCACGGGCTTGCCGTCCTCGTAGATCACGGTCACCTGGGACTTGCCGTCGGGACGCAGCCAGGGCAGGGTGCCATTCTTGCGCACCTCGGTCAGTCGGCGGGTCAGACGGTGAGCGTAGGCGATAGCGGTGGGCATCAGCTCGGGCGTCTCGTCGCAGGCGTAGCCGAACATCATGCCCTGATCGCCGGCGCCGGTCTCGTTCTGATCCTCGTCGCGGGTCTCCAGCGCAGCGTCAACGCCCATGGCGATGTCAGGGCTCTGGGTGTGCACGGCGGTCAGCACGGCGCAGGTGTTGCCGTCGAAGCAAACGTCGGAGGAATTGTAGCCGATGTCCAGCACGACCTCGCGGACGATGGCCTGGATGTCTACCTGGGCCTTGGTGGTGATTTCGCCCATGACCATCACCATGCCGGTGGTGGCGCAGGTCTCGCAGGCCACGCGGGACATGGGGTCCTGAGCGAGCATCGCGTCCAGGACGGCGTCGGACACCTGGTCGCAGAGTTTATCGGGATGGCCTTCGGTGACGGATTCGGAAGTGAAGAGCTTGCGCATGTTGAGCGCTCCTTTCGTGGGTCGACAGGACGGCATGCGTCCTGAGAAAAAAGAAAACCGACTGTCTTGCACACAAAACAGCCGGATTGATCATCAGATCGTCCTTATCTGCCAGGGACTTCGTCCCCTTTATTCAAAAGGGGCGAGGTGTGCGTCGCCTGTGGGATTTGGCACCTTCGCTTTCGCGGGCTGCCGTGGCTTCATCGGGCCCATCCCTCTGCCACTCGTGATAAGGTATTCAGTTGCGGTATGCATGATAGCATATTCGACGGGTTTCGTCAATAGGGAAATGCAGAAAGCTTACAAAATTTCTTCCGCCTGCACCGTCCTGAACCCTGCCGCCCGTCCAAGTCTGTTCATGACCGCCAGGCCCACGCCCTCGGGGGGCATCACCTCAGAGAAGATCACGTCCATCTTCTCCTCGTCCAGCAGGCGCAGGGTGTTGAACAGCCGGTGGGCGACCTCGCTGGCGTCGTCCTTGCTGCCGATGTCATGGGGCTGGCAGTCTGCCAGAGCCGCCACATGCTCGCTGAAGCACATCACGCAGGCGCGGTGGCCTTCGCTGGCCGCATGGGCGTACAGCTTCCGCAATGCTTCGACGACGGCGGACTCCTCGCCCCCGATCAGCGTTACCTGGCCGTCGGGGGAGTAGTGCTTGTACATCATGCCGGGGGAGAGGGCCTTCTCGCCCTTCTCCAGCGGACGGAGAATACTGCCGGCCAGGTCGACCGGGCCCAGAACTTCCTCCAGCATGGCCTTCGTGACTCCGCCGGGCCGCAGGATGCAGGGCTTCTCGCCGGCCAGGGAAATCACCGTGGATTCCAGGCCCACATCGCTCTCGCCGCCGTCAATGATCAGCGGAATGCGCCCGTCCATGTCGTCAAAGACGTGCCTGGCGCTGGTCGGACTGGGCTTGCCGGAGCGGTTCGCGCTGGGGGCGGCCACGGGCAGACTGCAGGCCCTCAAAAGGGCCAGCGCCACCGGATGCGCCGGCATACGCACGGCGACGGTGTCCAGATTCGCCGTTACCGCGTTGGGCACGGCATCCTTGCGGGGCAGGATGATGGTCAGCGGGCCGGGCCAGAAGGCGTCCATCAGGCGGATGGCGGCATCGTTCACCTCGCAGATGCCGTCGAGCTGGCTGCGGTCGTGGATGTGGACGATCAGCGGATTGTCCGCCGGGCGGCCCTTGGCGCTGAAGATGCCCAGCACCGCCTGTGCGTCCATAGCGTGGGCGCCCAGGCCGTACACGGTTTCGGTGGGGAAGGCGACCAGTTCACCCTCCGTCAGCAGCCGTGCTGCCAGGGCCAGGGCCTCGTCCGTCGCGGGAAGAAGTTGGGTTTTCATTGTATCACCTTATGTCAGACTGCGCAGCTTGGCGGCTTGTTCCTCCGCCTTGAGCGCGTCGATGATCTCGTCCAGGTCGCCGTCCATGATGTTCTGGATGGCGTACAGGGTCAGCCCGATGCGATGATCGGTCACCCGGCCCTCGTGGAAATTGTAGGTGCGGATGCGCTCGGACCGGTCGCCGGTGCCCACCTGAATGCGGCGGTTCTCGGCATAGGCTGCGTCGGATTCGGTGCGCTTCTGCTCCAGCAAGCGGGAACGCAGCAGCTGCATGGCGCGGGCGCGGTTCTGAAGCTGACTGCGCTCGCTCTGGCAGGCGGCCACCACGCCCGTGGGCAGGTGGGTGATGCGCACGGCGCTGTCGGTCTTGTTGATGTGCTGCCCGCCGTGACCGCTGGCGCGGTAGGTGTCGATGCGCAGGTCCTCGGGGTTGATGTCGATCTCAACGTCCTCCGCCTCAGGCAGCACAGCTACCGTGCAGGTGGA
>JBGVOA010000336.1:0-4538 GCA_045126095.1 Christensenellales bacterium
TTTCCTTGTTTTTTCAGCTTTCCGGCCCGCCGGGCGGATTTTGTAAAGATTGCCGCCCGGGCATTCCCTTTTTGGCGCATTGGTGGTATAATAGAAAAGATTACGCACAAACACCGGAGGGAGGCGAGGGCATGGAGCAGGTGGAGGCCAGCGTGCTGGGCACGATCTACCGCAATGAGGAGAACGGCTACACCGTGCTGACTGCCCGGGTGGGCCGGCGCGAGATCACCGTGGTGGGAACGCTGCCGGAGCTCACCCCCGGCGAGCAGGCCGTCTTCACCGGAGAATGGGTGGAGCATCCCAGCTACGGCAAGCAGCTCAAATGCACCGCCTGCCAGCTGCAGCTGCCCACCACCAAGCTGGGCATCGAGCGCTACCTGGGCAGCGGCCTGATCCGCGGCGTGGGCCCCAGCACGGCGAAAATGATCGTCTCCTACTTCGGCGAGGAGACGCTGACCATCCTCTCCGAGCATCCGGAGCGCCTCCAGGAGCTGCCCAAGATGGGCAAGAAGCGCTGGATCCAGATCGCTGAGGCCTACCGGGAGCAGGCAGGTGCGCGGGAAGCGATGGTCTTCCTGCAATCCTACGGCATCCCGGCGACCCTGGCGGTCAAGATTTCGAAGCTCTACGGCGACCGCACCGCCGCCGTCATCCGGGATAACCCCTACCGTCTGTGCGAGGATATCGACGGCGTGGGCTTCCTCACCGCGGACCGCATCGGTACGGCCCTGGGCATCGCCCCGGACAGCGACGGCCGCATCGTGGCGGCGCTGAAATTCGTCCTCAAGGATTCGGCCATCGGCATGGGACATGTGTACCTGCCCCGGCCGGAGCTGGTCAGCCGGGCGTCGCAGCTGCTGCGGGTGGAGGAGGCCCTCATCGACCGTCAGCTGACGCGCATGGCCCTCCTGCGCGAGCTGGTTTTCATGACCTCCGGCGAGGAGGAGCGGGTGTACCTGCCCGCCTTCGACAGCGCGGAGAAGGAGGTCGCCACCCGCCTGGTGGAGCTGCTGGCTACCGTGCCCCAGGGGCATGCCGCCGGCGCGGAGCGGGAGATCGACCTGTTTGAGAAGAAGCACGGCATCGCCTTCAGCCTCCGCCAGCGCGAGGCCATCATCGCCGCTGTGACGCGGGGCGTGCTGGTCATCACCGGTGGCCCCGGCACCGGCAAAACGACCATCATCAACTGCATCATCAGCCTGCTTTCCCGGGAGGGGGAGATCGCCCTGTGTGCGCCCACGGGCCGCGCAGCCAAGCGCATGAGCGAGGCCTGCGGCACGGAGGCGAAGACCATCCACCGCCTGCTGGAATCCGGCGGCGAGGAGGGGCAATTCGCCCGCAACCAGGAAACGCCCATCGAGGCGGACGTGGTCATCGTGGACGAAACCTCCATGGTGGACATGCTGCTGATGCGTTCGCTCCTGCGGGCCATTGAGCCCGGCACGCGCCTGATCCTGGTGGGCGACGCGGACCAGCTGCCCTCGGTCGGCGCGGGCAATGTCCTGGGCGATATCCTGGACAGCGGGATCATCCCCGCCTGCCGCCTCACGGACATCTTCCGCCAGGGGGAAACCAGCCGCATCGTCGTCAACGCCCACCGCATCAATCACGGCGAAATGCCCCTGCTGAACGAGAAGGGCACGGATTTCTTCTTTGAGCGCAAAATGGGCTACCCCGACGCGGCGGCGACCATCGTGGCGCTGATGACCCAGCGGCTGCCGAGGTTCCTGAAATTTCCGGAGGACGAGATCGCCCGCCAGGCCGTCAGGCAGATTCAGGTGCTGGCCCCGGCGAAAAAGGGCGAATGCGGCGTGATCGTCCTCAACCAGATGCTGCAGGCGGCCCTCAACCCGCCTTCCCCTGCAAAGTCGCAGCTCACCTGGGGCGAAACCATCTTCCGCCTGGGCGACAAGGTGATGCAGACGAAAAACGATTATCAGCAGGAGTGGCGGCGGCATACGCCCTCCGGCTGGGAGGACGGCGCGGGCGTGTTCAACGGCGACGTGGGCTTCATCACCGACGTCGACCCGCAGGAGCATTGCCTCACCGTCACCTTCGACGAGGAGCGGGAGGCCGTCTACGGCCAGCAGGCCCTGGAAAACCTTGACCTGGCCTACTGCCTGAGCGTCCACAAGAGCCAGGGCAGCGAGTTTCCGGTGGTGGTGATGCCTGTGGCCGGGGGCCCGAAGATGCTCCTCACCCGCAACCTGTTCTATACCGCGCTGACCCGCGCACGCCGCATGGTGGTGCTGGTGGGCCGCGAGGAGGTGGTGCGCCTGATGGTGGAGAACGACCACATCCTGCGCCGCTACACCTCGCTTGCCCAGCGGCTGCACGCCGCCTCAGCACTTCTGCACAACGACTGACCACGGAGGGATTCTGCATATGAAACGCTTCCTGCTCCTGCTGCTGCTTGCCACGCTGCTCCTGCCCTGCGCCGCCCTGGCGGCCGTGGCGGAGGACATCACGACCCAGTGCGTCGTCAACAACCGTGAATACAACCGCCATGCCCCGGAGGACGTCCGCGATGGCGACTACATCACCTTCTACACCGGCAGCGCCGTGACCATCACCGCGCCTGAGGGCAAGACGATCGGCGGCCTGCAGCTCAAGTGGCGCACCATCGCCATGCCTGGCGTGATCGTCAAGGCCCAGGTGAACGGCAATTGGGTGGAGATCCTCCGCGACGGTCCTAACTATGCCGCGCAGTACATCGTGCTGCCCGAGGCGTATGAGACCGTGCGCATCACCGCCCAGAAGGGCAAGCTCGAATTGTGCGAGATCGCCGTGCTGACCCCCGGCGATGCGCCCGCCCACATCCAGGTCTGGCGGGATGCGCCGGAAAAGGTGGATATGATGCTCTTCTCCACCCACCCGGACGACGAGGTGCTCTGGTTCGGCGGTCTGCTGCCCTACTACGCGGGCGATCAGGGCAAGGATGTGCTGGTGATCAACGCCGTCTATGCCCACTACTACCGCCGCCAGGAGCTGCTGGCCTCCCTGTGGACATGCGGCGTGGACATCTACCCGGTGATGCTGGGCTATCCCAACCAGCAGGATGCGGTGAACGAGGTCATCCGCGAGTGGGAGGTCAAGAACCGTCAGCCCAAGGACAAGATGGTGGCGCTCATCCGCCAGTACGAGCCGGATGTGGTGGTGCTCCACGATGTGGACGGCGAATACGGCCACACGGCGCACATTGCCTTCTCCTGGCTGGGCCAGCAGGGCGTCACCCGCGCCGCCGACCCCGCGGAGCATCCCGCGTCCGCCCAGGAATGGGGCGTGTGGGACGTGCCCAAGACCTACATCCACCTGTATCCGGAAAACCAGCTGTACATGGACTGGCACCTGCCCCTGGCGGCCTTTGACAACAAGACCGGCCTGGAGGTGGCGGCGGAGGGCTTTGCCTGCCATGTCACCCAGCAGGAGCGCTGGCAGGTGATGTCCGGCGGCGAATGGGACAACGCCCTCTTCGGCCTGTGGCGCACCAATGTCGGCCCCGATATCGCCCAGGACGACATGTTTGAGAACATTCCGGAAAGATAACGACCGGATAATACAAGGACGGCGGAAACCCTGGCTTTTTTCCGTTTTTTTCGCGCCCAGACCGTTGACAACTGTGCGCAGCAGCGGTTATTATGATGCTCGTCTTCAGATAATAACGCAGATGCTGCTATGACATAATGGAGGGATTCCCATCATGAAGAAGATCGTGACGAAGTTCGGCGGCAGCTCCCTGGCCGATGCGGGCCAGTTTGCCAAGGTGAAGAGCATCCTGCTGATGGACAGTGCGCGCCAGTATGTGGTGCCCTCTGCCCCCGGCCGCCGCTTCAAGACGGACGACAAGGTGACCGACCTGCTCTATAAGTGCCACCGCCAGGTGGAGAGCGGCGAGGATTTCGAGGAGACCTTCGACCTGATTGCCGCCCGCTATATGGACATCGCCGAGGAGCTGCAGCTGAAGGTGGAGCTCTCCGCTGCCCTGGATGAGGTGCATGACAAGATTGCCGCCGGTGCGAATGCGGACTACTGCGCCTCCCGCGGCGAGTACCTGAACGGCCTGCTGCTGGCGGACTACCTGGGCTGGCGCTTCCTGGATTCCGCTGAGGTCATCAAGTTTGACGACAACGGCCAGCTGGACGCGGAGCTCACCAACGACCTGATGGCGGCTGCCCTGGCGGACGGCGTGCCGACCGTCGTGCCCGGCTTCTTCGGCAGCTACGCCGACGGCACCGTCCACACCTTCTCCCGCGGCGGCTCCGATATCACCGGCGCCATCGTCGCCCGCGCGGTGAATGCGACCGTGTACGAGAACTGGACGGACGTGTCCGGCTTCCTGATGGCCGATCCCCGCATTGTGGACGATCCCCGCGAGATCAGCGTGGTCACCTACAAGGAGCTGCGCGAATTGAGCTACATGGGCGCCTCCGTCCTGCATGAGGACGCGATGTTCCCCGTGCACAAGGCGGGCATCCCCACCAACATCCGCAACACCAACGAGCCCACCCACCCCGGCACCATCATCACCCTGAATGCGC
>JBGVOA010000337.1:0-2635 GCA_045126095.1 Christensenellales bacterium
GTGCCGATCGCTCGTCTGGCTGCTGCTCAGGCTGCGATCAAGGGCTAATTCAGCTCTCACAAGCGTATATCCGGCGGCTCCTGCGAAAGCAGGGGTCGCCTTTTCGCTTGACAAATGCGCAAGGCAGGTGTAGAATGCCCCAAAACGAAAGGGGTGACGCCCATGGAAATCAAGCGGCTCACGGTCACCGATGGCGATGACGTATACGAGCTTCTGCAGATCCTTCCGGCCGACGAGAATGGCTTCATCAACAAGATGAACGGCTGCACGCGGGAGGAATTCCGGCAATGGCTGACAGCGTGCGCGGCAAGCGCAGAAAAGACCGAAATCGAGGACGGCTGGCGCGTACCGCAGGCGATCTACTGGCTGTACAAGGACGGTCGCCCGGTGGGCATGGGCAAGCTGCGCTACTTCCTGACGGATGCGCTGCGTCAGTCCGGCGGACACATCGGCTATGCCATCGCGCCGGAGGCGCGCGGACAGGGCTGCGCAACGGCGCTGCTGACGGCCCTGCTGCATGAGGCTGCTCAGCGGGGAATCAAGCGTGCGCTCATCACGATCAACAATGATAACCCCGCCTCTATCCGCGTGGCGCAGAAGTGCGGCGGCGTGATCGAGCGGGTGAGCGAGGATCACACCTACATCTGGTGCGATTGCAGGTGAATACAAAACGACCCGGCGCATGCTCTGCGTCGGGTCGAATGTGTTTGGATCAAAGCTTGCCCTTGAGGCGGCGCGGCTTTGCGGCGGGGGAGACGGAATCGGTCTTGTCAGCCTTCCTGAAGAGGAGCGCCAGGCAGCCGATGCCCGCAGCTGCCAGCCCAGCCGCCAGCGTCTTGAAGATGAAGCCGTTCAACGCCTTGTTGTTTGCGATGGCCTCAGGCAGGTAAGCGCGGAAGCTGATTGCGCCGAACATGTTCATTGAGTAGGCGGTGATGTTCTTCTCGTAGGCTGCGCGCAGGAAGATCAGCCCCGCGCCCAGGCTGCCGAGGACAGCAGCGATGGCGGCGCACAGTCCAACGGTGACGATGCGCGTCCGACCGGGACGGCCCTTGAAGAGATCGTAGAGGAAGGCGGGAAGCAGGCCCATCAGCAGGCCAACAGCCCAGGCGATGGGGCCATATTCCGCCAGGAAGGCCCACACAACCGCGCCCAGCAGCGCACCCAGCGCAGCGGCGACGGTTGCCTTCACCTGCTGCACGCGCTCGGCCTTGGGCAGCCTGTGGCTCTCGGCCACCTTCTTGTAGCAGGCCTCGTGCATGGGCACCACGGTGTCCGCAGAGAGGCGGACAGGGCAGGCTGCACCGGCGGACTCGCTGCCGCAGCAGATGCAGGCGGTGGGCCGGGTGAGGGCCGCGGCCTGCGGCAGAACCTCACTGACGAAGCGCTCGACGCCGGTGCGGGATTCAGGCTCGTCCGGGAAATTGACGGTGACGACGCTGCCTGCGTGGTTGAGCACCAGCGCGGGAACGGTCTCGTTTTCCATCATGAGCGAATAGATATTGTCCGGGCCGGATGCGGTGGAAATGGCATGGCAGAGCTGCCTTGCGCAGCTGACCGTGCGGGATTCGCTATATCCGGGCATGGGCTGCTCCTGGGGGCCGACATAGATACTGATGCGCAGCACGTCCGTCGCTTCGGACAGGGTGACAAAGCAGCCGCCCAGCATGCCGTAAGCCATGCCGGAGGCCGTGGTGAGGCCGTTTTTCGCGGCGATATCGGAGAAAATGGTGCCAAGCATGGGCGTTCCTCCCTTCGGGATTGTTCTTCTATCATACCACGCCTTCGCGCGGGTGTCAATAAAAGCCCCGCGCGCTGGGCACGGGGCGATATGTCAGGCGTTGGCGGAGAAGTCGTCGCTGTCCTGGTCGGGCTGGGCCACGTCGGGGAAAGCGTCCGCAGGAGCGGGCTGCGCCTCCTCTTTCTTCTTGCCCATACCGGCGATCAGGCCGATGGAGCCGATGGCGGCAAACAGGGCGGAAATGCCCAGATCCTTCAGGAAGCTGCTGCGCACCTCCGGATCGCTGAGCCAGATGTCGTAGCATTCCTGGCGGTTGGGCGTCGCTTCCGCAATGAGGTCGGCGGGGATCATCGAGACCGGGATATGCAGTCCTCGGAAATGACCTGAGGAACGAGCGTGGGCAGATCTGCGATTTCCTTCTCAATGAGGACGACGTAGTACACACATTCGCTCAGCACAACGGCCAGAATGATGCACAGGATGACGATAACGTACTTGATCTTACCCTCGCGGCCCTTCAGCAGCTCATAGCCCTTGGTGACCAGAAGACCGATCAGGAAGCCGATGATGACGTAGACCTGGTTGGACATGACGGACACCACGCAGGAGATGGCTGCGCCCAGCAGTGCGCCCAGGAATGCGCCGAGGAAGCCGCGCGCGATGCTGCCATGCTTTTCCGGCTGCGCTTCGTAGTAGTTGTAGTTCTGTTCCATATACTTTCTCCTTTGCAATCAGATGGGTCAAGGATACCACATCCTCCCGGTGATTGCAAGGTAAATATAACCTTTTTACATTTCGTCATCAGCCTGCATGGCATGGCTGACGGCCTCCTTCGCCACGTCCCAGCCGTAGCCCCGGCGGGCGAGCATGGCGTGGATGCGGCCCATGGCTTTG
>JBGVOA010000338.1:0-3529 GCA_045126095.1 Christensenellales bacterium
ATCATCACGGCGGTGAAATGCTTCATCAAGTATTTCCGCAAGGACGAGCGTGTCCGCCTGGAGCTGGCGCAGGGCATTGCGCTGGCGCTGGAGTTCAAGCTGGGCGGCGAGGTGCTGCATACGGTGACCGTCAGCCAGGACGACTGGATGGCGCTGCTCTTCCTGGGCGGCATCATCGCCCTGCGCGCAGTGCTGACGCTGCTGCTGCACTGGGAAATCAAGATCGAGGAGGACAAGGAGCACCTGGAAATGCTCGATCAGCAGAACGATATCATGGCCGAGCAGCTGGCCCGTCAGCGGGCGGATTCGGAAGTCGCGGCGGAAGAGGCTGCGCAGAAGTGATACGCAGAAGGGGCTGTACCCGGGAATGGGTCAGCCCCTTTTGCATTGTCATTTTTCGCGCATGAAGGCCTCGCAGGCGTCCTCCATGGCGACGTTCAGCACGGGGCAGCCCTGTTCCATCGCATAGGCCACGGTGGACATGGTGCCGCCCCGGTGGTGGGTGAGGTAGCAGAGACAGAGGGAGCTGCGATCCACCATGAAACGGTTGCGGACATGCATGCAGCCCGCATAGTACTCCCTGGAGAGGACGTGTGTACAGTCTGCGTTGTAGAGAATCTGCTCGTAGCGGGCGCAGTCCACGGCGGGCCAGCGGTCGGCCTGGGTGCTGCAGGGGATGGCCAGGTGCAGCATCGCATCCGCATGGCGGTTTTTCAGCGCAATGACCCTTTCTGCGCACAGCAGGTCAAAGCCCAGAGCCGCGCCGCTGATGAAATCACGATAGCCGCGCTGATACAGATGCTCCAGCAGCGCGTCCAGGCGGGCGGAAAGACGGCTGACCTCATTCGCGGGAATGACGCGGTGGCCGGAGAAGCACACGGTCAGATCCTTGCGGCCGCGCAGTTGGGAGTCGAACACGCCTGCAACCATTTCTCGGGTGATACAGACGAGACTCTGGCGCAGCACGCCGCCCTTCGCAGGATGAAACAGCAGGCCATAAGGACTCTGCACAAGCCTGTAGCTGCGCATAACGACCTCCTTGGGCGGAAGATCAGTCCGCATCCATCTTCAGCACTGCCAGGAAAGCCTCGGAGGGCACCTGCACAGTGCCGAACTGGCGCATGCGCTTCTTGCCTTCCTTCTGCTTCTCCAGCAGCTTCTTCTTACGGGTGATGTCGCCGCCGTAGCACTTGGCCAGCACGTCCTTGCGCATGGCCTTGACGGTCTCGCGGGCGATGACCTTGCCGCCGATGGCCGCCTGGATCGGGATCTCGAACATCTGGCGCGGGATCACGTCCTTCAGCTTTTCGGCGATGTTGCGTCCGCGGCCGTAAGCCTTGTCGCGGTGGCAGATGATGGAGAAGGCGTCGCACAGGTCGCCGTTGAGGAGGATATCCAGCTTCACCAGGTCGCTGACGCGGTAGTCCTTCAGCTCGTAGTCGAAGGACGCATAGCCGCGGCTGCGGGACTTGATCTGGTCGAAGAACTCGAAGATGATCTCGTTCAGCGGCAGCTCGTAATTCAGCTTGATGCGGCTGCCCTCGTACTGCATGTCCAGGAAGATGCCGCGCTTATCCTGGCAAAGATCCATGATCGCGCCAACGGAATCCTGGGGCGTGTAGATCGTGGCATGCACGAAGGGCTCCTCCATATGGCTGATGTCCGTGACCGGCGGCAGGTTGGAGGGGTTGTCGATGCTGATGACAGTGCCGTCGGTCTTGGTGACGCGGTAGATAACGCTGGGCGCGGTGGTGACCAGGTTCAGATCCCACTCACGCTCCAGGCGGGTGGTGATGATGTCCATGTGCAAAAGGCCCAGGAAGCCGCAGCGGAAGCCGTAGCCCAGCGCCACAGAGGTCTCCGGCTCGAAGGACAGGGAAGCGTCGTTCATGCGCAGCTTCTCCAGCGCGTCCTTCAGGGCAGGGTAGTCCGCGCCATCCGCCGGATACACGCCGCAGTACACCATGGGCGTTACCTGACGGTAACCAGGCAGGGGCTCAGAGGCAGGACGGGCGGCGTCGGTGATGGTGTCGCCCACGCGGGTTTCGCGCACGTCCTTGATAGAGGCTGCCACATAGCCGACGTCGCCGGGCTTAAGCTCGGCGCAGGGCTGGTAGCCGGGATTGAAGGTGCCCACCTCAACGATGTCGAACTCGCTGCCGGTGGCCATCAGCTTCATGCGCATGCCGGCCTTCAGCGTGCCTTCCTTGACGCGGACGAAGCAGATCGCACCGCGGTAATTATCATAGAAGGCGTCGAAGATCAGCGCCTGCAGGGGAGCGCTCTCATCGCCAGTGGGGGCGGGGACATACTCCACCACAGCCTCCAGCACGTCCTGGATGTTCAGGCCGGTCTTGGCGCTCACGCAGGGCGCGTAGGATGCGTCCAGGCCGATCACGTCCTCGATCTCCGCCTTGACCTCCTCCGGCTGCGCGCTGGGCAGGTCGATCTTGTTGATCACCGGGATGATTTCGAGGTCTGCGTCCAGGGCCATGTAGACGTTGGCGAGGGTCTGAGCCTCGATGCCCTGGGTGGAGTCCACCACCAGCAGCGCGCCTTCACAGGCGGCCAGGGCACGGCTGACCTCGTAGGTGAAGTCAACGTGGCCGGGGGTGTCAATGAGGTTGAGGGTGTAGGTTTCGCCGTTCTCGGCCTTGTATTCCATGTGGACGGCCTTGGACTTGATGGTGATGCCGCGCTCGCGCTCCAGCTCCATGCTGTCCAGGATCTGTTCGGTCATCTCGCGCTTCTGGAACACGCCCGTCATTTCCAGGATACGGTCGGCCAGGGTGGACTTGCCGTGGTCGATGTGGGCGATGATGCAGAAGTTGCGGATCTTTGAAAGTCTGTCAGACAAATTCGTAGCCTCCGTTAAGCCTGCAAGCAGGCACAAAATATCAGTATATATTGTACAGGATTTTTCTGCGGATTGCAAGCAGAACACGCACACGGCATAAAAAACAACGCAAATTGTTTTTGTTTTGTCTTTTTTGTGTATTCCCAAATGAGATAAAACATGCTATAATAGTTACAACGCGGTTGCAAGAGCATCCGCTGCAAAACAGAAAGGGGATACACTCATGAAGCGTATCATTGCTACTCTGCTGTCCCTGATGATGGCGCTGACCATGGTCATCGTGCCCGCTGCGGCCGAGACCGCGGCTGATGCGGACCTCATCATCGTCGGCGCTGGCGGCGCTGGCCTGTCTGCTGCTATCGCGGCTGCCGAGGCGGGCGCGACCAAGGTCATCGTTCTGGAGATGACTGCCAAGACCGGCGGCGCTCTGAACTTCACCTCCGGCTCCATGTCCGCTGCTGGCACCATCATCCAGGCGGAAGAGGGCATCGAGGACTCCATCGACCTCTACGTGGCTGACATCATCAACAACGGCAACGACTTCGGCGGCCATCCCAACCGGGAGCTGATCGAGGTTTATGCCAACAACGCCACCGAGGTGTTCGACTGGCTGTATGAGAACGGCATCAAGGATGCTGCCTGGCGTGGCCCCAAGGCTGTGTTCGCTCCCGA